>JAICSG010000473.1 GCA_025937035.1 Thermoanaerobaculia bacterium
CGCGATCTCCACCAGCACCTCGTCCCCGCCGGCGTGGCCGGCGCGGTCGTTGAGCTGCTTGAAGTGGTCGACGTCGAGGAAGTAGAAGATCAGATCGGCGTTGCGCTCCCTGGAGGCCTCCGCGGTGCCGAGCGCGTTGCGCACCGCCTGGTGGACATCCGGCTCGAGGCTCACCGCCAGGAAGCGCCGGTTGCTCAAGCCGGTCAGCGGATCGGTGAGCGAGGCGAGCTCGAGCTGGCGGTTGGCCGCGGCCAGCTCGCGGGTGCGCTCGGCCACCTCCGCCTCCAGGATCGCGGCCCGGCGGGCGAGCGACCGCACGTGGCTGGCGCCGTAGCCGAGCCCGATCAGCGCCAGGGCGTAGAGGGTGATCGCCCAGCCGGTGAGCCAGGGGGCCGTCCGGATGCGGAAGGGGATCTCGATGGGGCCGGAGACGGTCCCGTCGCCGTCCATGCCCCAGACGCGGAAGGTGTACTTCCCCTGGGGCAGGCGGGAGTAGTCGGCCTCCGCCTCGGAGGTCCAGGGTCCGGGGTGGTCCTCCAGGCCGGCGAGCTGCGTGCGGTAGCGGGTGGCGTGCTCGCGGTGATAGCTGAGCAGGGCGTATTCGAACCCGACGCTGCTCTCGTCGTGGCGCAGCACCGCGCCGGGCGCCAGCGCCCGCTCCCGGCCCCCCACCAGGATCTTCTCCAGCCGCAGCGGCGCCGGCGGGCGGGGCGCCGCTCCGCTCTCCGGCGGCGCGGGATCGAGGATCGCGGCGCCTCCGGTCGCGCCCCCCCAGACGCGGCCGAGATGGTCCACGAAGGAGGTGTTGAAATTCATGCCGGGCAGGCCGTCCCCCGGCTCGAAGAGCTCCACCCGCGCGGCGTCGAGGCTGCGGCCGGGAGGCACCGTGACGCGGCTCACCCCCCAGTCCGTGAACAGGTAGATGCGCCCCCAGGCGTCGCTCTGGATGTCTCCGACCTGGGATTGCTGGATGGCGGGCTGGGTCTTATCGGTGAGGGCCTCGCACCGCGTCCCGGGGCGCCCCTGCGCGTCGATCGCCAGGCGGGCCGCGCCTCCCGGGGTGCCGATCCAGAGCCAGCCCCCCTCGGGGCCGGCCACCGGGTGCACCGTATAGACCACGGGGCTGGGGAGACAGGGGACGGCGATCTTCTCCCACCTCTCCCCCTGGAAGCGGGCCACGCCATGCTCCGTGCCGGCCCAGACGATCGAGCCGCCGTCCGGCAACGGCATTCGCTCCAGCCCACGCACCTGGTCGCCGGGCAGCCCGGAGCCGCCGGCACGGTACACCGTCCAGGTCCCATGCTCGTAGCGCGCCGCCCCACGATGGGTGCCGACCCAGAGGGCCGTCCCCCGGGGATCGGGGACGGCGAGCAGGGTCGTGGTCCAGTCGTAGGGCAATGGCGAGCTCCGGGTGGTGAAGCTGGTCCAGGCGCCCCGGGCGAAACGGCGGATGCCGTCCACCGTCCCCATCCAGAAGACCGGTTTGCCATCCTCGTCCGGAGCCACCAGCGCGCTGAACACCAGATCGGATTCGTTGAGCACCGGCGAGACATACCGCTCCCAGCCGCGCGGCGTGAGGCGGACCATGCCTCCGATCGTGCCGAGCCAATAGGTGTGGAGGCCGTCCGGGAAGGTCACCTCGCCGGCGCCGATGACGATCTCGTTCGGCAGCCCGGAGCGCGCGTCGATGGTGGTCCAGTGCTCGCGCTCCAGGCGGGCGAGGCCGGCGGGCGTCGCGGCCCAGAGGGTCGGCTCCCGGTCCGGGCTCTCGGGCGTCAGCAGCAGGTTGTAGATCACGTTGGCCGGCAGCCCCGAGCGGGTGTCGTAGAGCCGCCAGCGGCCGTCCTCCTCGAACCGGATGAGCCCGGCGCGGAAGCTGCCCGCCCAGACCACCGGCCGCCCCGCCACGGAGCGGCTCGCCGCGAGCTTGACCACCGGACCGGCGGGGAAGCCGGAGCGCGCGTCGTAGCGGGTCCAGGCGCCCCGGCGCAGGCGGGCCACGCCGTTGTCGGTCGCCACCCAGAGCGACCGTTCCCCCTCCGGCGAGACGGTCTCCACCAGCCCGCGGATCGAGAGATCGGGCAGCACGGCCGGGTCCGCGAAGCGGGGGGAGAGCACGGGCGCGGGCCCGTCGATGCCGTCGAGACGCAGGAGCCCGTGATCGGTGCCGATCCAGAGCGCCGGCCGGCCGGTCTCCGTGCGCGTCGCGGCGAGGCCGCGCACGTTGATCCCCCGCAACGCTTTCTCCTCCTCGCAGCGGCCGTCGCGGCAGCGGGCGAGGCCCTTGGTGGTCCCCGCCCATACCGTCCCCGGGGTCCCTTCCACCAGTGTGCCGACCAGCCCGGCCGGCAGGCCGGAGCCCGGCGCGATGCGCGTCCAGACGCCGTTCCGGAGGACCAGGAGACCGCCTTCCAGGCGGCCGAACCAGAGGCTGCCGTCGCTCGCCGCGAGCAGCGACCAGCACGGCACCTGCCCGGGCTCCCCCGGAACGTCCACCTTCTCCCAGGTCCGGCCGTTGTAGCGCACCGGTCCGTCCGCCCAGATGTACCCCTGAGCGTCCTGGGTGAGGGCCGGATTGCCGGGCTTGACGCCGTCGCGCCAGGTGAACAGGCGCCAGGGGAGCCAGCGGCCGGGATCGGTGGGGATCTGCGGCGGCCCGGCCTGGACGGCCGGCGGCACGGAGCCGAACGGCGACGCCGCGGCCCCTCCCCGCACGGGGATCAGGACGGCGGCGACGGCCAGCAGAAGGGGCAGGGCCCGGGCTCGCATCGGATAATCAACCGATTATTGTAGCCCGGATACCTTCCATTTCCTAAACCAGCAACTTTAATGCGTTTTCTTAATCTCCGCCGCTGGCGCCCCAGATCTCCTGCAGCCGGTGGTCACGCCCGCAACTCGTCCGGTAGAACTTGTAGCGGACGGGATTCTTCTTGTAGTAGTCCTGATGGTACTCCTCAGCGGGCCAGAACGTGGAGGCCGGCACGATCTCGGTCTGGATCGGCTGCTTGAACCGCTTCTGGAGGGCGTCCTTCGAGGCCTCGGCGAGCTTCTTCTGGGCCTCGTCGTGGACGAAGATGGCCGTGCGGTACTGGGTCCCGTGGTCGCAGAACTGGTAGTTCTTGGCGAACGGATCGACGTTGTGCCAGTAGACGTCCAGCAGCTTCTCGTAGCTGATCCTGGTGGGATCGTAGACCACGTCGACCGACTCGGCGTGGCCGGTGGTCCCTTCCGAGACCTCCTCGTAGGTGGGGCTCTTCTTGCTGCCGCCGGTGTAACCCGAGGTGACCGAGATCACGCCGGGGAGCTGGTCGAACGGGTGCACCATGCACCAGAAGCAGCCGCCCGCGAAGGTGGCGTGGGCGGTCGGGCGGCCCGGGGCGGGCGCGGCGGCGAACGCCGGCAACCCCGCCATCAGCAGCGCCGCCAGCACGATCCAGTTTCTTTTCATCTCGTTCTTTCCTCCCTGTAGTCCTGCCAACAGATCGTACGCGCCGGACGTTCCCGCGGATGGGGAGACGGATCAGGAAGGAAGAGTGGCGATTCGTTGCCGGCCCGCCACCAGCACCATCAGGATGCCGGTGGTGATCGCCACGTCGGCGACGTTGAAGATGCCGGTGTGGAGGCCGCCGACCCCTAAGCTGACGAAGTCGATCACCCGGCCCTCGTTGAGCAGGCGGTCGATCCAGTTGCCGAGGCCGCCGGCCAGGAAGAGCGAGAAGCCGACCCGCTGCCAGGTGCTCAAGGTCCGCGTCCGCAGCAGGAAAGCCAGGAGGGCGAGCTGGGTGGCCCCCACCAGCACCACCCCCAGCAGGAAGCGGACCCCGGCCGGCAGGCTCTCCCCCAGGCTGAGGAAGGCGCCGGGGTTCTCGGCATACTGGAGGCGCACGGCGCCGTTGAGCAGCAGGAGGGGGGGCGCCGAGGCGAGCGCCCCCTTCGCGATCGCCTTGACGGCCTGATCGCAGCCGACACAGCAGAGGAGGACCAGGAGGACCAGGAAGAGCTGCAGGTACTTCTTCATCGGGTAAATTCCGCGGCGGGGATTGTACCCGATGTGGAGCTTGGCGCCTACTGCCGCGCGGCGACCTGGGCTCGGAGGCGCTCTTCCTGCTCCCGCAGCTCGGGGGTGAGATGGGCGCCGAAGTCCTCCGCCTCGAAGATCTGGCGGACCTCGATCTCGGCGTCCTGGAAGGGGGAGCGCTCGAGCCACGCGATCGCCTCGTCCTTCGAGCCCACTTGCCAGATCCAGTAGCCGGCCACCAGCTCCTTGGTCTCGGCGAAGGGACCGTCGACCACGGTCGGCTTGCCGCCCGAGAACTTGACGCGCGCC
>JAICSG010000226.1 GCA_025937035.1 Thermoanaerobaculia bacterium
ACGAAGATCTCGCTGCGGCGCGCCACCCGCTTGAGGGCCAGCACGAAGGTAAGCAGGAAGCGGGTGTGCGGGTCCATGGAGCCGCTGGTGTCGCACAGCACCACCAGCCGGGGGCGCTCGATCGGCCGCGCCCGCCGGGCCAGGGAGAGAAACTCGCCGCCCTGGGCGACCGCCCGCCGGAAGCTCCTGCGGAGGTCGGTCTCGCCGCGCCCCCGCACCGGCACCCGCCTTCGGCTGGGACGGGTGGCGAGCCGCAGGGCCAGCCGTCCCAGGAGACGCTCCATGGCCGCCAGATCGGCCGGCGAGAGGTCCTCGAACGACTTGCGGCGCAGCACCGCTTCCGGGCTGTACCCCGGCTCCTCGCCGGCGGCCACGGCGGACTCCGACCGTGGCTGGCCCTCCCGGCCGGGAAGCCGCCCTCCGGGCCGTGGACGGGCCGGATTCGCGATCCGAGGGGCCGCGACAGGGGGGTTGGACGATCCGGCCTCCTGGGCGCTCCAGAGGGCCGAAAACAGCTCCTCGAAGACCGCCACGTCGCGCTGGCGGATCTTGAGCGCCGTCCGCAGGGCCCGCCTCACCTCGTCGCGGTCCCCGAGATCGATCAGAGTCAAGGCCGCCAGACCGTCCGCCTCGTCGCTCAGGCTCACTGCCACTCCACGCCCTCGCAGGGCGCTCGCGAAGCGGGCGAGGTGGGCGACGAGGTCGCTCACCTCGCGGTGGCCTCCGCCAGCACCGATTCGAGGTCGCCGCCGCTCAGCTCGCGCAGGTCGTGGTGATCCTTGAGCACGCAGCCCAGGGTGGCCTCGACCGTCTCGCGGTCGAGATGCTCGCGGTGCAGCCGCAGCAGCGCCTGAGCCCAGTCGATCGTCTCCGCCACCCCCGGCGCCTTGCTCAGGCGCCGGCGACGCAGAGCGGCCATGAAGCGGGCGATCTCCTCCGAAAGCCGCTCGCCCGCCTGCGGCACCCGCGCCCGCAGGATGCGTGTCTCCTTCTCCAGCGTGGGGTGCTCGATGTACAGGTAGAGGCAGCGCCGCCGCAGGGCGTCGCCGATCTCGCGGGTGCGGTTCGAGGTGAGCACCACGTGGGGGACGTGCTCGGCGCGGATGGTGCCCAGCTCCGGGATGGTCACCTGGAAGTCCGAGAGCACCTCCAGCAGGAAGGCCTCGAAGGCGTCGTCGGCGCGGTCGATCTCGTCGATCAGCAGCACCGGCGGCCCCTCGACGCGGGTGATGGCGCGCAGCAGGGGGCGCTCCAGGAGATAGCGGCGGCCGAAGATCAGGTCCTCGATCTCCTCCCCGCTCTTCCCCTCGTCCTCGGCCAGCCGCAGGCGCAGCATCTGGCGCTGGTAGTTCCATTCGTAGAGGGCGGTCGAGACGTCCAGCCCCTCGTAGCACTGGAGGCGGATCAGCTCGGTCTCCAGCAGGCGGGCCAGCACTTTGGCGATCTCGGTCTTCCCCACCCCGGCGTCCCCCTCGATGAGCAGCGGCCGGCGCATCTCGCGGGCGAGGAAGAGCGCGGTGGCGATCGCCGGATCGGCGATGTAGCCTTCGGTCCCCATCGCCTCCTGGAGCGCCGCGATCTCGTCCCTCAAGCGGCCCCCTCCTGGGAGAGGTACCGCTCGGGATCGGCCAGGAAGCGCTCCCGGCAGCCGCCACAGCAGAAGTACCAGGAGCGGCCCGCGTGCTCGGCCACGTGGCGGGCTCCGGCGATCACCACCGTCATGCCGCAGATGGGATCGATGGCGGTCGCCTCGGGCTCGGCGGGCCTGGCCTCCTCGCCGGCCGCCGCCTCGCGCCGCCGCTCGACGATCTCCGCCAGGACCGAGAGGGCGATCTCCTCGGGGCTGGAGGCGCCGATGTTGAGCCCCGCCGGGTTGCGGATGGAGTCGAGCGCCGCGGCGGTCACGCCCCGCTCCAGCAAGGTCTCCCGCATCTGGGCGAAACGCCGCCGGCTGGCCACCACCCCCAGGTAGTTGGGCGAGAGGGCCAGGGCATCGCGGATGGCCTCCTCGTCGCGCTCGCCCAGGGTGGCCACCACGGCGAAGCGCGGCCCCTTGGAGGGGGCGTAGAGGCGCGGCGCCCGGCCGAGGTCGGTCACGATCTGATCGGCGCCGGAGAACAGCTCAGGCTCGGCCAGGGGATCGACGGCGATCACCGAATAGCCCATGGCCTTGCCCAGCTTGGCCAGGGCCCGGGCGGTGGGAGAGACGCCGAACACCACGAGGCGGGGCGCCGGCAGGACGGGCTCCAGGTAGATGTCCACGCTCCCTCCGCTGTTGCACGTCATGGGGAAGACGGTGACGCCCGGCCGCCGCGCCGTCTCCGGATCGGGCGCCAGGGCCACCAGCCGCGGCTTCCCCTCTGCCAGCACCCGCTGGGCCTCGCGCACCACCGTGGGCTGGGTGCAACTACCGCCCAGAAAGCCGTGAAAGGCGCCCGAGGCGGTGATCAGCGCCATGTCGCCGGCCTGCGAGGAGCTGGCCGGCTGGCGCCGCACCACCACCGCCAGGACGAACGGCTCCTCCCGCTGGGCGAGATCCGCGGCCATCTGGAGGAGGTCGGAGCGCATGACCGGTTTCAGCAACCACACTGAGTCAAACAGCCGCTCACGCAACTGTGGCTCGGGCAGAGGTCAGGGCTGGTGCTGTAGTTGTAGGCGGCCGCCGCCTTCAACTGCTCGCGGTCGAGCAGGCGGAGGGTCTCCAGGGAGAGGGACAGCTTACGGTGGGCTTTGCTTTTCATCAGGAGCCTCCTCAGGGGGTAAGTGGTTTCAAGTGGCGCACCGCACCCGCTCATAATCTTCCGGAACGTCGAGGTCCTGCAGCGCGGACACCGGCCAGGGCAGCACCTCGGCCTCCGCCTTGTGGCGCCGCACCACCTGCCGGCCGCACCCCTCCCCCTCCATCAGGAGGAGCTCCATGAAGAGGCTCTGGTCGTAGAGCATGGGCGGCGCGTTCACCCCGTCATAATCCGAGATGACCAGCGGCGCCGTGGACTGGCGGTAGCGGGCGATCATGGCGGCGATCATCTCGGAGGTGACGAACGGCATGTCGGCCAGCATCACCAGGGCGGCCTTCGCCTTGAGCCCCCGCACGGCCATGACGCCGGCCTTGAGCGACGAGTTGATCCCCTGCTCGTAGAGCGGATTGAGCGACCATTCGCAGGGCAGGTCCTCGATCTCCTTCCAGGCCTTGTCCGATTCGTGGCCGAGCACCACCACCAGGGGCGAGAGGCCGCCGGCCAGCGCCCGCCGGGCGGCCCGCCGGATCACGCTCTCCCCTTCCAGCTCGAAGAGGAGCTTGTTCTTCCCCATGCGGCTCGAGGTGCCCGCGGCGAGCAGGATTCCGGCGACCGGCCCCTCGCGGTCAGCCGACATGGATCGCCTCCCTGCGCTCGGCCAGATGGCGCGGCTCGCGCCCGGCCACGAAAGCGAGGAGCTCGGCCACGATGGCGAGCGCCACCTGCCGGGGACCGTCCGCGCCGAGGTCCAGCCCCACCGGACCGTAGACCCGCTCGTCGTCCGGCTTGCCGATCTCGCTCAGGATGCTCTCGGTGCGCGCCCGCGGCCCCAGCATCCCCACATAAGAGACGCCCGCCGCCAGCAGCCGCCGGGCCCACTCGCGGTCGATCGCCAGCGAGTGGGCCTTGATCACCGCCAGGGAACGGCCGGCGGGAGGCAGGTCGATCCCCTGATCCTCGGGCCGGGCCACCAACAGCCGGGCCGCCCGCGGGAACCATTCCGGGGCCAGCAGGGCCGGGCGGTGATCGATCACGGTGACGCGGAAGCCCGCGTCCGCGGCATAGGCCACGAGCGGCCGGGCATCATCTCCGGCGCCGGCCACGATGAGGTGCGGCGGCGGCGGTAGCACCTCGAAGAAGATCCTGCGCTCGGCGAGCGTCTGCACCGCCGAGCGGCCGGCCGAGGTCAGGCTCCGCGCGTGCTCCGAAACCGCCGCGTCGAGGTCCGCGGAGCCCAGGGAGCCGTACAGGGTCCCGTCCGGCGCCGCGACCAGCATCGAGCCCGTCCCCTCGCCGTCCACCACCGTGGCGGCCACGACTGGGGCATCGCCGGCCAGCAGCGTTCGCAGGCGGTCGGCCAGATCGGCCAGCGGGCCCTCGGTGGCCGGCTGGATGAAGACGTCCACCAGGCCGTTGCACCCCAGGCCGAGCCCCCAGACGATGTCCTCGTCGGCGCCGGTGCTGTAGTGGCGCAGGCTGGGCGCCCCCGTCTCCAGCACTCCCTTGGCGATCTCGCGCACGTCCGCCTCCAGGCAGCCGCCGCTGACGCTGCCCAGGGTCGCGCCCGTCTCTTCGATGAGGAATTTGGCGCCCGGCCGCCGGTAGGCCGAGCCGACGATGTGGACCACCGTGGCGAGCGCGGCCCGCCGCCCGGCCGCCTTCAGCTCGGCGAGCCGCGAGAGGATCTCCGCGGTTTCCTTCCAGTGGTTCATACCCCGCCCCCAATACTGGACGCGTCAACAATACATCCTGGGGAGGGTGGGTTCAAGTCAATCCTCGTCCGCGAACATCTCCTTCTTCGTCCGGATCCGGCCCCCGATCCGGCCGCCGCACTTGGGGCACTCGGTGGCCTCGGGCCGAATCTCCGCCTTGCACTCGCGGTCCGTGCAGAAATAGCGCCTCCTGCTCCAGCCGAGCGCGCCCGTGAGCAGGGCTCCCAGGCAGGCCAGGATCAGCGGATGCCCATGCTCCCACCGGGTGGCCACCAGGACGCCGATCCAACCGCCGAAAAGCCCGCCGAGCAGGACGAGGACGAAGTAGCGCCCGAGCCCCTCCCGCAGGGCGTAGACCGTCCGGCCCGCGTTCGGCTTGCGGTCGAAGAGATCCGGCTCATGGAGCACCGCCACCTTCTCCTCGCCGCCGTCCAGAGGCCGGGTGAAACGCTCGAGATCGGGCTTTTCGAGAGCGGCGGCATCCGCCGGCAGACCCAGGCGGGAGAGCACCTCCGAGCGCCGGGCTTCCAGATGGCGGAGGCTGCGGACGAGATACTCGGCCTGATTGGTGTCCAGTTGCCGCGCCAGCTCCTTTCGGCGGGCCGGCGGCAGATCGCGGGCCAGCACCTGGACGGCCAGGAGGAAGCTCATGGCCTGCGGCGACAGATAGCCGGTCTGGGTGAATTTCGACTTGGTAACCCGCATATATCTGGTCCGTTCGAAACGGTCGGAGGCGTTGGCGGTCAGGACTCCGAATCCCAGATAGACCGTCGTGAGGTCGGTGAGCCTCTCCTCCCGGTAGGCGTCCGCATCGCGCAGCCCGTGGTGCTCGCGGTAGGCGTGGGCGATCTCGTGACACAGAGCGGCGATGAGGATCTGGGGGTCGTCGAGCTGAGAGACCTCGAGCCCGAACCGGCACCGGCCGCCCTCGATGCCGGCGAACCAGGCGATGGTGCCCTCGTGGTGATAGCGCGCCTCGCTACGGTCGTAGACGCGCAGGTCGGCGGCGAGGTCGAGGCCCGCGTAGAGCATCAACCGCCGCAGCAGGATCTGGGCGCTGTCGAGGTCACCATGCCAGGGATCGGGCAGGTACCGCGGATGGGGTATGACGATCGGAGAGGTCAGGAAAACCCCGCTCCCCCGGCGAGAGATGATCTCGGCGAGGCCGGTGAGCAGCACCTCCTGCTCGGCTTCGGAAGGCAGGTATGTCATGTTCCAGGAACCCTCTAAATTAGGCGAGATCGTCTCCGTAGCCGAGGAGCTCGTCCTCTTCTTCGCGGCTCAGGCAGCGGCCGAGCTCATCCGGCGGGGTTTTAGGCCAGACCTCTTCCTCAAGATAGCGCAGGAAGTCCCTGCCACGCTCGTGTCGTACATGCTGCAGGCTCAGCCGTTCGCGACGCTCAATCAGGGCTCGCCGAATAGCCTCCGTCTTGCTCTCGCCCGTCATTGCGGTGAGCTCATCGACCAGTTTCTCTACCTCCGGGCTCTTGATGCGCAGCGCCATGAGATAAGCCTAGGGAGAAAACAGGATGAACTCAATCGCTGGATACGGCTCGCCAGAGCCTCTGAGGGACTCAGGGTTAATCCCAATGCGGGTCACTTAGGTGACCCTCGTCTCTTTCCGAAGCGTCCGCGCCTTCGGGCGCCTAATGAACAGCATCCGGGCTAATCCTTACCGACTCGCCCCCTCCGGAGCTCTGTAAGCCCGTCCACCCAATCCTGCAGAAGCTCAAGCCGTTGCAGCGGGGTCAAGCTGAGGGTCCAGCGAATCAAAGTGAGATCGACACCGTCGGGAGACTCCTCCGGGAAAAGATCCGTGTGCGACTCGGAGCTACCGGGCTTTGAATCGGGAGTCTGGGCCATATATTAGCCTTCTTGGGCGACAATGCGGCGAATCTCATTTGCAAGCTCTTGACCCTTCTTCATCAAATCAATAACACTCCGCAAGTTTTGTAAGTGCTCCTGCCATACCTCTGGAGGAACAACGGTCGAGAAGTCAATTCTTCGCGGTTGCCGCCAAGCTTCGTACTCTTGGAGTCGCGCCACTCGCTCACTAAGGTCAGAAATGCCTCTTGTTTTGGGCGAAAGTGGCGCATCTCCCTCCATCCAGGCGCGCCAATACGCCTTGCCTTTAGATTGGTTGCACTTCCCGCAAGAGGGGACAAGATTGGCTATTTCCGTTATGTAGCCTGTGGGCTCTTGATTGTTAATAATGGAGCGGAGATGGTCCCATTCGGTGG
>JAICSG010000010.1 GCA_025937035.1 Thermoanaerobaculia bacterium
CGTGCCGTATGGCCACGGCGCCATGGCCGAGCTCGCGCGGCTGCGGGGACGGGGCGACTGGGAGGCCGCTCTGAGCACCGGATACGTGAGCCGCTGAAAGATCAGGAAAGGGACGAGAGAGACCTCAGGGACAACAGGGACATAAAACGATTTTTTGTCCCTGGAGTCCCTGGAGTCCCTGGCGTCCCTGTGCAGGCTCCTGGAAGATCCGCAGCGTCGAGAGCTGCGGGGTTCCGGTGGTCATGCTCTCCCTCCTGATCGTATGGGCTCACCCTCCTCTACGCGGTTTCGGGCCGGTCCGGATGAAGCCGCGTGATAGCCTTCCCCAGACCATTCGGAAGGAGGTCCCATGGCCCACGCGAGAGGAACGTTCGAGGTCAAGCTGACCCCCCAGGCGGATGAGAGCGCGGCGGGCACGGGCCTCGCCAGGATGACCCTTGACAAGCAATTCCACGGCGATCTCGAAGCCACCAGCCAGGGTCAGATGCTGAGCGCCGGCACGGCCGTCCAGGGCTCGGCCGGCTACGTGGCCCTCGAGCGGGTCCGCGGCACCCTGCAGGGCCGCGCCGGTACCTTCGTGCTCCAGCATCACGGCCTGATGAATCGCGGCACGCCGAGCCTGACCATCACCGTCGTGCCGGACTCGGGCACGGAAGGGCTCACCGGGATTGCCGGCACGATGGGGATCACCATCGCGGACGGCCGGCATTCCTACGATTTCGAGCACACGCTCCCGGAAACGGCGTGAGCGATCCACGACAGATCATCGCCATGGGCGGCGGCGGATTCACGATGGAGCCCGAAAATCCGGCGCTGGACAAATACGTGCTGGCGGCCGCCCGCAAGGCGATGCCCGCCGTGGGCTTCCTCGCCACGGCCAGCGGCGACTCCGAAGCCTACATCGAGCATTTTTACGCGTCGTTCGCCACCCTCCCTTGCAAGCCGTCTCACCTGCCGCTCTTCAGCCGGACGCCGGGCCTCCGGGACTACCTGCTGGCTCAGGACGTGATCTATGTCGGCGGCGGCAACACCAAGAGCATGCTGGGCGTCTGGCGCGAGTGGGGACTGCCCGAGCGGCTGCGGGAGGCGTGGGAGGCGGGCGTCGTTCTCGCCGGGGTGAGCGCCGGAGCGGTCTGCTGGTTCGAGGCCGCGCTCTCGGACGCCTATGAGGGGAGGCTCCGCGTGATCCAATGCCTCGGATTTCTCTCCGGGAGCTGCATCGTCCACTACGACAGCGATCCGGAGCGCCGCCCCGAGTACCACCGGCGTGTGAGCGCCGGCGGGATCGCCCCCGGGCTCGCCCTCGACAACAGCGCGGCGGTGCACTTCCTCGGCGATCAGATCCACCGCGTGGTCGCCTCGCGGCCGGGGGTTACGGCCTACCGGGTAGGAGTGGAGAGCGGAACAGCGCGGGAGGAGCCTCTGCCGGTTGAGCATATAGTGTAAGGGCTCGGGATGAGCCCGGCGCCATGGACGACAGGGGGTGGAAGATGGTCAAGACCGCTTTGTACGTTCGACTCGAGGCCAAGCCGGGGAAGGAGCGGGAGGTAGCCGATTTCCTCCGCGCGGGCCTGCCGCTGGTCGAGGAAGAGCCGGCGACGACCGCCTGGTTCGGCATCCAGATGGGGCCCACCACCTTCGGCATCTTCGACGCCTTCCCCGACGAGGCCGGCCGGGAGGCTCACCTCTCCGGCAAGGTCGCCGCGGCGCTGATGGCGAAGGCGCCGGACCTCCTCGCGGATCCGCCGAAGATCCAGAAGGTGGACGTGCTGGCGGCGAAGCTGCCGAAATAAATCAATAGGAGGAGATCGCGATGAGAAAACAGATCAGAAAGCTGACCCTGCACCGCGAGACGTTGCTCCGGCTGGAGCGCTCCGAGCTCGGGCGGGTGCGCGGCGGCCAAGTCGCCAGGCTCAGCGGCGAGGACACCTGTGGCGCGTGCGACACCATCGCTTCCTGCACCGAGCTCCAGGAGGACTGCTGCGTCACGACGGCGATCTAGCCGATGAGAGCCGGGCTTGGAGCGGTGATCGAGCTGGTCCCCTTCACCGAAGCGGACATCGACCCGCTCCTCGGCTGGGTCCGCTCGCTGGAGGAGCTCTTCTTCTGGACGGCCTCCAGCTTCGGATATCCGCTGACCCGCGAGCACATCACGCAGCACATGCGGGATTGCGCCGCGCGCGGCGACCGGCTGATCTTCAAGGCGGTCGAATCCGCGAGCGGCGAGGCGGTCGGCTACGTGGAGCTCGGCGCCCTCGATCCCCGCAACCGGTCGGCGCGGATCGGCCGGGTGCTGATCGCTCCTCCGGCGCGGGGGCGCGGGTTGGGGGCCGGGATGATGCGGGCGGCTCTCGCCTATGCCTTCGACGTGCGCCAGGTGCACCGGGCCGAGCTCGGGGTCTTCGACGTGAACCCGCGCGCCCTCGCCCTCTACGAGCGGGTGGGGTTCCGGCGCGAGGGGACGCGCCGGGAGTCGTTCAAGGTCCCGGAGGAGCTCGGAGGGGGGTACTGGAGCGAGATCGTCATGAGCGTGCTGGCTTCGGAGTGGGCCGCTATGCGGAATCACGATCCCATCTCCGATTCAGCTTGACCGCCCTCTTATTTGAAGATATCTTCTACAATCTATTCGCGGCGTTACTGTGGCTCGACTGGGCTCCAGTGCTCGCCATGAGGTTTCATCGTTCGTCTCGAAGAGGTACGAAGTATGCGCCGTAAGCTCCTGATGCTCGCAGCTCCCCTGGCCCTCCTGCTCGCCTCGCTTTCGGTTCCGGCGTCCGCCCTGGTCAATTGCAGTTGCATGTACTGCGCCTCTCACGGTCCGGACACCGTCTGCAAGCTCCCCGACGGCTCCACGACGAACTGCATCTTCTTCCAGTCCAACAACTGCCCATAGACCCTGAGCCGCATCGCCGCCCTGAGCAGGCCTCCCCTGCTCAGGGACGGCGGACGCGCTCTCTCCGTATAATCTCCGACTGCATCTCGCCGAGGAGGCGCGGACCCGGAGGAGCGCAATGTCCGGAAGCCTGGATCGCCGGCGGTTCATCTTTCTCTCCACCCTGGCGGCGGCCAACGCGGCCGTGCCGCGCCCGATGGCGGGGACAATGGCGGAGGCCGCGGCGGGAGCCTCTCCACCGCATTGGGACGGATACGACCAGGCGATCCTCATCGACGCCCTGGGCGGGCCCGGCGGCGGTGACGGCCCGCTGACGGCGGCCCAGATCGCCGACATCCGGTCCTCCGGGCTCACCGCGGTGAACCTCACCGTCGGCGCCCTGGGCAGCGGCGCGGACGTTTTCGAGCAGACCTTCAAGACGATCGGGTTCTGGGAGCGGGAGATCGATACCCACCCGGACGTTCTGACGCGGGTCAAGTCGGCCGCGGACCTCGACCGGGCCAAGGAGAGCCGCCGGCTGGGGATCATCTACGGCTTCCAGGACGCCACGCCGCTCGGCGACGATCCCGGCCGGGTGGAGCTGTTCAGCCGCTTCGGGGTGAGGATCATCCAGCTCACCTACAACCGGCGGAACCTCCTCGGCGACGGCTGCCTGGAGCCCGCCAACGCGGGCCTGAGCCGTCTGGGCCAGCAGGTGGTGGAGCGGATGAACGAGCTCGGGGTGCTGGTGGACCTCAGCCACTGCGGCCACCGCACCACCCTGGACGGCATCGCGATGTCGAAGAAGCCGGTGGCGATCACCCACGCCGGCTGCGCCGCGATCGCCGACCTCCCCCGCAACAAGACGGACGAGGAGCTCCGCCGGCTCGCGGAGAAGGGCGGCGTGATGGGCATCTACTTCATGCCTTTCCTGCGTACCAAGGGGCAGCCGACCTCGGCGGACCTGATCCGTCACATCGAGCACGCCGTGAACGTGGCCGGCGAGGACCACGTGGGTCTGGGGACGGACGGCGGGATCTCCGGCATCGAATTGACGCCCGAATTCATCAAGCATCACCGCGAGGACGTCCAGAACCGGCGGCGCTTGGGGATCTCCGCGCCGGGCGAGGAGGAGGACGTCTATACCTTCCTGCCGGACCTCAACACCCCACGCCGCTTCGAGACCCTGGCCGCCATGCTGCGGGAGCGGGGTCACTCCCAGGCGCGGATCGGGAAGATCCTGGGCGGCAACTTCGCGCGGCTGTTCCGGGAGGTCTGGGCGGCGTAGCTAGAACATATACGCCAGCGCGAACGCCACCTGGGCCCCCATCATCATCAGGTACATGTGCTTCCAGGACGGATGGTTCTCCGTCTCGGTGAGCGATTTGGGGTCGCGCAGGATCAGCCAGACGGTGTAGGCGCCCCAGACCGTGAAGATCAGGCCGAAGGCGGTGAGGATCACCGGGTTGCCCGTCAGGATGGCGTGGGACGGGTTCTGCGGATCGCGCAGGTAGGCCCCGAGGGGCACGAAGAGCCAGGGAATGATGAAGAAGGGGCTGATGATCCAGGCGGCCTTCTGGGCGCCGTAGAGGATCGGCAGCGTCCGGCAGCCGCCGGCGCGGTCGCCTTCCATGTCCGCGAAATCCTTGGTCGAGGCGGCGCCGATCAGGAAGAGCCCGATCACCCCTCCGATGTACCAGGGCTCGGTGAAGCTCACGTGGGCCACCATGGCCCAGCCCGCCACCTTGAGCAACACCCCGCGCGGAATGGCGATCGTGAAATTGGCGAGCATGCCGCGGACCTTCGTCCGCCCCAGCCCCGGGGCCGAGTAGATGAAAGTGAAGAGCAGGCCCGCCAGATAGATGAAGAAGGTCACGTGCTCGCCAAGGGGCGCCGTGAGCTTCTCCCGCAGGGTGTTGTAGGGATAGGGCACCACCAGCCAGGTGGGGATCAGCGCCAGGGCGTAGAAGATCCAGGAGAAGATCCAGGCCTCGCGCAGCGAGAGGGCGCCGGTCACCAGCGGCCGGGTCGGCTTGTTGAGGCGGTCGATCTCCAGGTCGTAGATCTGGTTGATGGCGTTCGAGGCCGCGTTCATGAAGCTCGCGCAGAGAGAGCCGAGGATCACCGTGAGCACCACGGGCAGGGTGACGCCGCGCGAGGGGTCCGGGTTGTGGACCGAGCCGAAGGCGCAGATCGAGCCCGAGACGATGCCCAGGAGCGGCGGCAACAGGGTGAACGGACGCGAGAGCTGCGAGTAGAGCGAAAGCTTGGACAAGAGATCGACCTCAGACGACCCAGGCGTAGAAGGCCGCGGCGACCAGGGCCCCCACCAGGGTGTTCAGGAAATTGAGCGCTTCGGTGTCGAGGAGCTGGCGCTTTTCGAGCGCGGCCCCCACGACGCTCTCGAACGTGGTGCCCACGAAGGCGGCGACGACGACCGCCACCACCCCCTTCCACGGGAACAGGCCGAGCGCCGCGCCGAGGGCCGCGATCACCAGCGAGGCGAGGATGCCGGCGGTCGTGCCTTCCAGGGAGACGGCCCCCTCGGTGCCTCGCGGCACCGGGCGGAAGGTGGTGGCGAGGTAGGTGCGGCGGCCCAGGAGCTGGCCGATCTCGCTCGACGAGGTGTCGGCGGCGGCGGTGGCGAAGGCCCCCGCGAAGGCCAGGGCGAAGAGCACGGGGTACGGCGTCAACGCCGCGAACAGGGCGCAGGCGGTGGCCACCCCGGCGTTGGCGAGGGCGTGGCGGGCGCCGCGGCGCCCCTTGTCCTCCTGGGCGAGCTTCTCGGCCGCCTTCTTGCGGTAGCCGAATTTGGTGGCGGCGCTGCCGATCACGAAGAAAGCCATCAGCAGCAGGTACCCTTGCCAGTCCAGGAAGGCGTAGATCAGGAAGCCCACCAGGAAGCCGGCGATCACCCCCGAGCGGTTCACCGTGCGGGCGGCGTAGGCGGCGCCGGCCAGGGCCGCGTTGACCGCGGCGGCCAGGAGCAGCTTTACCGGCAGGTGGGGATCGGCCAGAAAGGCCCCCCAGTGCCCCTGGGTGAGCACGAGGCCGAGCAGGAAGAGCCCGGAGACCAGCGGCACGCCGATGTTGTCGTCCAGCCCCTGAGGGAGCGATTCGATGCCCGCGGCGAGGAGGGCGGTGAGGAAGCAGGCCGCGAAGGCGAACGCCCAGCCGTAGGACCTTCCCTGGTTCGGCGCCGTCCAGACCAGCAGCACGGCCGCTCCCACGGTGCCGAAGAGGACGTAGGCGAACGAGCCGATCCAGCTCTTGCGGGGGTTCCAGGGGAGCCGGTGCCGCCCCAGGGCGATGCCGGCCACCGAGGCCATGCCGTCGCCGAAGGCGAGGATCCCCCAGGCCGCCGCGGCCACCTCCAGCCGCCGCCAGAAGACGAGGATCAGCATCAGCACGGCGAGCGGATAGAGGACGATGCCGAGCGAGCCGCCGGACTCCAGCTCGTGCTGCCGCCAGAGCTTGCGCCCGCCGACGTGCGGCAGGACGAAGAGGTTCATGCAGAGCGCGCAGAGGGCGAGGAGGGCCGAATACAGGGGCCCGAGGTAGCGCAGGGCGAAGGCGATCAGCCCCACCCCCATGTGGACGGCCTTGCGGGCCAGCTCGCCACGGTTGAGGGCCATTACTTCTTCGTCTCCATCTGGCCGATCTCGCGCAGCCAGGCCACGGTGGAGGCGAGCCCCTCGGCCAGCGGACGGCTGTGATAGCCGAGCTCCCGCTCCGCGGTGGCCGAGCTGTAGGCCCAGTCGTGCTTGTAGATCTCGACCAGGTCGGGGGTGAGCTGCGGGGTGGTGCCGCGCATCTTCGCCCACGCCTTCTGCACGGCGCCGGCCGCCTTGGCGATCGAATCCGGAAAGCGCAGGGTGGGGATTTTGGCGCCGGTCATCCGGCCCACCAGGGGATAAAACTCGCCCAGCGTCACGTTCTCCCCGCCCAGGACGTAGCGCCCGCCCGGCTTGACATTCTCCAGGGCGAGGGCGACGCCGCGGGCGACGTCGTCCACGTAGACATAGTTCCAGCGCCGTTCCGGCTTGCCGATCAGGCCCGGCAGGCGGCCGTGGACGAGGTCCAGGATGTGCCGCACCACGATGTTCCCCTCGGTCAGCTCTCCAGGGCCGTAGATCACGCCGGGGTAGACCACGCCGAGCGGCGCGCCGTCCGCGATGGCCTTGCGGGCCCGGCGGTCGGAGAGGGTCTTGGTGCGCTCGTAGTCGTTGATCCAGGAGCGGTCGCGCGGCTCGGCCGATTCGTCGAGCACGCGGCCGTCGGTGGGCCCGAGGGCGATGAAGCTGGAGACGTAGAGGATGCGCCCGACGCTCCCCCCGGCCTCGGAGGCGGCGAGCACGTTCTCCAGGCCGCCGACGTTGATGCGGTCGAACTCCTCGCGCGGGGCGAGGATCTTGACCAGAGCCGCGGCGTGGATCACGGCGTCGCACCCGATAAGGGCACGGTCGAGGCTGGCGCGGTCGGTGACGTCCCCCTCGGCGAATTCGACGCCGGCGGGGAAGCGCTCGCGGGAGGAGCCGCGGCGCACCAGCAGGCGCAACGCGTGCCGGGGGGCGAGCTCGGAGACGATCCGCCGGCCGAGGAAGCCGGTACCACCGGTGATGAGGATTTTCATACCGCCTCCCTCCAAAGATCTGTCAATGCGTCGTCCAGGCTCCGGCTGGGCTTCCAGCCCAGGGCGCGGAGGCGGCCGGCGTCGCCGGAGAGGTAGGGGATGTCGAACGGCCGCGGAGGGTAGACCCCTTCCCGCACCTCGGCGTGGACGCCCGAGATCGCCAGCAGGCGCGCCAGGGCGTCGCGCATCAGAACGGCCTTGCCGCTCGCCAGATTGTAGATCCCTCCGCGCTCCCCTTTCTCGGCCAGGAGACGATAGGCCTCGGCGCCGTCGTCCACATGCAGGAAGTCGCGGGCGGTGGAGAGCTCGCCCACCTTCAGCTCCGGCTCCTGCTCGCCGCGGCGGATGGCGGCGAGCTGCCGGGCCCAGGAGGCGAGGGCGAACTTGGGGGCCTGCCCCGGGCCGATCAGGTTGAAGGAGCGGACGATCACCGCGCCGTGGGCCAGGGCCAGCCGCTCGGCCGAGGCCTTGGTCAGGGCGTAGGGGGTCTGGGGGGCCACCGGCCGGGATTCGGGGATCGGCTGCTCGCCCTCCGGCACCTGGCCGTAGACGTCGGCGCTCGACGCGATCACCACCGGCCGGCCGGCCGCCGCGAGGAGCACGTTCTCGGTCCCCGCGACGTTGACCCGGAAGTAGTCGGGCATCCGCCGCCACTCCCACGACTCGCCGATGTGGGAGAGCCCGGCGAGGTGGACGACGGCGTCGGGGGCGGCCTCCCGCACCGCCCGCTCCAGGGCGGCGCGGTCGAGCAGCTCGGCCTCGAAGAGCTCCACCCCGGGAAGATCCGGGCGGGCGTCGATGTACGTGCCGCTCACCCGGTCCCCCCGCTCGAGGAGGTGCCGGGCGAGCCGCGAGCCCACGAAGCCGGCGACGCCGGTGATCAGGATATGCATCGATCTCCCGGCCTCAAGCCGTGCGCTTGCGGCGGGCCAGCGTCTGGCGCCAGTAGTCGAGCAGGTCGCGGACGGTCTGCTCGAGCGGGATGCGCGGCTCCCAGCCGGTGTCGGCCCGGAACTTCGAGCTGTCGCCGATCAGGATCTCGACGTCCGAGGGGCGCAGGCGCTCCGGGTCGACCTCGGTCTTGACCTGGACGGTCGAGTAGGAGAGCACCAGCTTGAGCATGTCGCGGATGGTGATCCCCTGGCCCGTGGCGATGTTGTAGACCTCGCCCGGCTTGGCCTTGGTGACCGCCAGCCAGTAGCCGCGCACCATGTCGCGCACGTCGGTGAAGTCGCGGATGGCGTCGATGTTGCCCACCCGGATGACCGGCTCCTGGAGGCCCATCTCGATCGCCGCCACCTGGCTGCAGAAGTTGGAGGTGACGAAGACCTGGCCGCGCCGCGGGCCGGTATGGTTGAAGCCGCGGGTGCGCACCGACCGGATGCCGTAGCTCTGGAAGTACTGGTAGCCGAGGTAGTCCTGGGCGACCTTGGAGACGGCGTAGGGGGAGAGCGGCCGCAGGGGGTTGGTCTCCTTGATCGGCGTCTCGTCCGGCAGCACCAGGCCGTACTCCTCGCTGGAGCAGGCGATCTGGATCACGGGGTCGAGCTTCAGGGCGCGCACCGCCTCGAACAGGTTGGTCTGTCCGGTGACGTTGGTGACCACCGTGTCGTTGGGCGCGTTCCAGCTCGACGGCACGAAGCTCTGCGCGGCGAGGTGGAAGATGTAGTCGGGCCGGGTGATCTCCAGCGCCCGGTGCATCGACGTGTAGTCGCGGAGATCGGCCTCGACCAGCTTGATGTGCTTGTCGAGGTGCTCGACGTTGTCCATGCGGCTGCGCCAGCGGAAGGTGCCGAAGACCTCCACGTCCGGATGCTCCGCCAACAGGTATTCCGCCAGGTGGGACCCGGCGAATCCGGTGATGCCGGTGATCAAAGCCCTCATCGGTTCCTCTCCTTCCTCAGCCAGGCCAGCGTCTCGACCAACCCATTCGTCCAGGGCTCCACGCGCCGGCCGGCGATCGTTTCAAAACGCCCCACGTCCAGGACCGAGTAGGCCGGACGGCGGGCGGGACGGGGAAATTCCGCGGAGGTGACCGGGATCACCTCGACCGCGCCGGACCAGAGGCGGGCGATCTCGACCGCGAAAGCGTACCAGGAGACGGGCTCCCGGTCCTGATAGTTGACGACCCCGGAGGCCCCTCGCGCCGCGAGGTCGAGCAGCGCGCGGGCGAGCGACGGGGTCGAGGTGGGGCACCCCACCTGATCGGTGACCACGCGGAGCGGGCGCCCGGCCTCGATCAGCCCCACCATGGTGGCCACGAAATTATGGCCGCGAGGGCCGAAGAGCCAGCTCGTCCGCACCACCAGGGAGCGCTCTTGAGCCAGGGCCCGGCGCTCCCCCTCCAGCTTGCTCTCGCCGTAGACCGAGAGCGGCGCCGTGGGGGCGTCCTCGCGGTAGGGCTCGCGGGCCTCGCCGTCGAAGACGTAGTCGGTCGAGACCTGGACCAGCCGCGCCCCGGCCCGTCCGGCCAGGGCGGCGGCGTTGGCCACCCCGGCGCCGTTCACCGCGAAGGCCCGCTCCCGGTCGGTCTCGGCGGCGTCCACCTTCGTATACGCCGCGCAGTTGACCACCACCTCGGGGCGGAAGCGCTCCGCCCATCCCAGCAGGGAATCGCGGCAGCCGAGGTCGGCCTGCGCGTGGGAGAGCCCGAGGGCGGCCCAGCCGCGCGACCGCGCCTCGGCCACCACGGCTCTGCCCAGCATGCCGGCGCCACCCAGGACCAGGCACCGCATCTAGGTGATCCCCACCTCCGAGTTGTCGCCCAGCATGAAGCGATAGGCCTTCGGCTTGAAATCGGTCTTGGTGATCCGCACGTTGCGGCCGATCAGCGAGCCGTCGATCCGCAGCGGGATGTCGCGGATCTCGGAGTCGGCCAGCACGATCGAGTTCTCCAACTCGCAGCAGACCAGGGTGCAGCGCTCGCCGATCGAGGTGTAGGGGCCCACGAAGGCGTTCTCCAGCCGGGTGCCGTCGCCGATCACCACCGGCCCGCGCACCAGCGAGTCGATCAGCTCGACCCCCTCGCCGAGCTGCACCCGCCCCTCGATGCGGCTGCCGCGGCCGACGTCCTGGAGGTTGGCGCCGCGCCGGGCCTCCAGGCTCTCCAGCACGATGCGGTTGGCCTCCAGCATGTCCTCCAGCTTGCCGGTGTCCTTCCACCAGCCGCGGACGATGTGGGGGTGGACGTCCAGGCCGCGATCGATCAGGTCCTGGATGGCGTCGGTGATCTCCAGCTCGCCGCGGGCGGAGGGCTTGATCCGCTTCACCGACTCGAAGATGTGGGAGTCGAACATGTAGACCCCCACCAGAGCCAGGTTGCTCTTCGGCTCCCTGGGCTTCTCGACCAGGCGGCGGACCTTCCCCTCGGAGGTGAGCTCGGCGACGCCGAACTGCTCCGGGTTGGGGACCTCGGCGAGCAGGATCTCGGAATTGCAGCCGAGCTCCTGGAATTCCGAGACCAGGGCGGCGATGCCGCCGGCGATCAGGTTGTCTCCCAGGTACATGACGAAGGGGGAGCCCTGGAGGAAATCCTCGGCGATCATCACGGCGTGGGCGAGGCCCAGCGGCGCCTCCTGGGGGATGTAGGTCAGCCGCGCCCCGAAGCGGGAGCCGTCGCCCACCGCGGCGCGGATCTCGGCCCCGGTCTCGCCCACGATGATGCCGATCTCGGTGATCCCCGCCGCCACGATCGATTCGATGGCGTAGAAGAGCACCGGCTTGTTGGCGACCGGCACGAGCTGCTTGGCGGAGGTGTAGGTGAGGGGGCGCAGGCGCGTCCCCTTGCCCCCCGAAAGGATCAGGCCCTTCATCGTGTCTCCGTGTCCCTCCGGCCTACGGCTGGATCGTCGAGCTGCGGCTGTTCAAATCGAGGAACGTGCCGACGTTCTTGAGCGAGAGCAGGAAGCGGATCTCGCGGTCGCGCAACACCTGCCCGGCCGACCCGGTGGCGGGCTGGAAGTCGCGGAACTCCAGCCGCAGGGCATAGCACTGGGAGGTGTAGGTCACCGCGAGC
This sequence comes from Thermoanaerobaculia bacterium, assembly GCA_025937035.1. GTDB lineage: Bacteria > Acidobacteriota > Thermoanaerobaculia > Multivoradales > UBA5704 > DATARR01. The sequence goes on from JAICSG010000010.1 coordinate 11,521, forward strand.
TGATCCTGCTGCAGGAGCTTCTGCTCGAAATCGTAGTTGATCTGACCTTCCAGCTTGAGGCTCCAGATCGGGATGTTGAGCACGCCACTCAGCCGCGCCTGGTTGCTCTGGGACTTGTTCGTCTCGGTGTTCGCGCGGGTGAACCAGGTGGCGGCGATGGAGTTGCCGGCGCCGAACCCGTAGCTGCCGGTCAGGCCCGTCGAGGCGATCCCCCGGAAGAGGGTGTTGTAGGTGGTCGTGGCGGTCAGGCTGATCTTCTGCGTCGGGTTGAACCGCAGCAGCGCCTCCAGGGGGCCGGCGTTGGAGGCGACGTTGGGGACGAAGCCGTGGCTCGTGGGGGTGCCCTCGCTCGAGAACTGCTGGGGCGCGGTCTTGTCGAAGCTGTAGTTGCGGGCGATCTCGAAGAACAGCACCTCGCGGGCCACGCCGTTCTCGGTGTTGGGCTTGCCCAGCAGGCGGTTGTCGAGGGCCACGCGGCCGAAGTTGGTGCCCGACTGCGGGTCGATCTGGTCGAACAGCGGCGTCGCGAGCTGCGTGTTCTCCGAGATGTCCCCCTGGTAGGTGTAGGTGAAGCGCGGCTCGATGATGTGCTTGAACTTCCCCAGACCGCCCACGTTCCAGTTGAAGATCTTGGAGAAGGAGGGGCCGACGACCTCGGCGCCGCCGAACGGGAAGGTGCGGGTCAGGGTGTTGCCCGTGAACGCCGTCTGGGCCGAGCTCAGGGTATCGCCGTACCAGGTCAGCCGCTCGCCGCCGGAGAGCGACAGGTTGAGCCAGGGGAAGGTCTTCACCGGCAGCGTGAGGGTCGGGAAGGCGTCGAAGCGCCCATACTTCCCCTGGTAGCTGCCGGGCCGGGAGATGTCGAGGTACGAGGCCGTGCTGGCGAGCTCCAGGTAGAACGGCGTCTTGCCGATCTGAGTCGAGCGCAGGTGGTACTGGAGCTCGGGGAGCCGGCGCTGGAGGATCGTGTCGCTCCCCTGGTTGACGAACGTCTCGCGGTCCTCCAGCAGGAGGTTGAGCAGGTGCGGCCCCCAGTTGCCGGTGACGAAGCCGCGGCTGTCGATGAAGCGCTGGGTGTTGGTGTCGAAGTCGCGCTCGAAATCGCGGAAGAAGTTGAAGTCCGAGTACTTCTGGTACTGGATGACCGCGCGCATCCCGTTGGGGAGGTCGTTGGTGGTCTGGTCGAGCAGCACCTTCCAGCGCCACGACCGCGTCGTGGGGTCGTACACCGACTGGCCGAGCAGGCTCCCCTTGGTGCCGGCGGTGGGCGCGTAGCGGAATTCGTCGCCGACCGCCAGGAATCCCTTGGTGTAGGTGTCCAGGTGGACCGTGGTGTCGTAGCTGCGGCCGAGGGTCTGGAAGTAGGCCAGGCCGAGCTCGGCGCCCTTGCGCTGGGAGTAGCCGATGTTGGGGATCAGGAACCCCGAGGCGCGGTCCCGCTTGACCGGCCAGAGCAGCCAGGGACTGTAGAGCACCGGCGCCTTCTTCACCCGCATCGAGGTGCCGTGCATGTGGGCGTACCCCTCGACCTGGATCTCCGCCTCGCGCACCCGGAAGCTCCAGTCGGGCACCGGCTGCGAGCAGGAGGTGAAGATGCCGTCGCGGATCACGTAGGTGTCCGGCCCGGTCTTCTCCACCTCGTCGCCGGTGAAGTAGTAGTCGGGGGACATCTGCCCCATGGCGTGGCGGAATTTGCCGGTCTTGGTGTCCAGATTGAACGTCATCGAGTCGCCGCTCAGCCGCCGGGGCCCCTGGTCCAGGACGATGTGGCCCATGGCGATGACGTCCTTGGTCTTCAGGTCGATCTCCGCCTCGTCCGCGATGAGGTCGAGATCCTGGTACTTGAGCCGGACGTCGCCGGTGAGGACGGCGTAGTCCTCGCGCTTGTATTCGAGGTTGGCGGCGCTCCCCGCGGCGCTGCCGCCGCCGTGCGGGCCGGTGAATTTGAGCTGGAAGTCGAGCCGGTCCGGCCCGGCCCCCGGGGGGCCCGGCGGCGGCGGCAGGGTCGCCGGCCCCGGCGGCGAGATGGGCGCCGGAGAGGGGGGCGGCGTGCTGCCCGGCGTGGGCGACACGGAATTGATCGGCCCCCGGGGCTCCAGCGGCGGCTGGCTCAAGGAAGACGATGGCTGATTCTGCGCCGGCTGGTTGCCGGGCGATGGCGGCTGCCCCCCCTGCGGCGGCTGGCCTTGAGGGGGCTGGGGCTGCTGGCCGGCGGCCGTCTGCTGCGCCGCGGCGGGCAGCCCCAGGGAGAACGCCAGCAGCAGGGCCGGTGGAGTTAGACGTTGTCCGCGCATGGGAGCGGGGCTTAGTCTACGCGCTCGACGATCATCGCGGTAGCCTCGCCGCCGCCGATGCAGATGGCGGCGCAGCCGAGCCGCGCGCCACGCTCGCGCATGGCGTGCAGCAGCGTGACCAGGATGCGGGCGCCCGAGGCGCCGATCGGATGCCCCAGCGACACCGCGCCGCCGCGCACGTTGACGCGGTCTTCCGTCAGCCCGAGGTCGCGCAGGAAGGCCATCGCCACCACGGCGAACGCCTCGTTGACCTCCCAGAGGTCGATGTCGGCCGCCTTCAGCCCGGCCCGCTCCAGCACCCGGCGGACGGCGCCGCCCGGGGCGGTGGTGAACTGCTCGGGCTTCTGGGCGAGCGAGGCGTGGGCCACCACCCGGCCGAGCGGCTTGAGGCCCCGGCGGGCGGCCTCCGAGGCGGTGGTCAGGACCAGGGCGGCGGCGCCGTCGTTGATCTTGCTGGCGTTGCCGGCGGTGACCGTGCCGTTCTCCTTCTGGAAGGCGGGGCGCAGGGTCGAGATCTTGGCGAGGTCGGCCTTGAACGGCTCCTCGTCGCGGTCGACCACCGTCTCCCCCTTCCTGCCGGGCACCGACACGGGGACGATCTCCTCGGCGAACAGCCCCTTCTCGGTGGCCTCGCGGGAGCGGCGGTAGCTCTCCAGGGCGTAGGCGTCCTGGGCCGCGCGGTCGAATTTGTAGTCGGCGGCGCAGATCTCGGCGCAATTGCCCATGTGGACGTCGCCGTAGGGATCCCAGAGGCCGTCGTGGATCATCGAGTCGATCAGCTTGCCGTGACCCAGGCGCAGGCCGTCGCGGGCGCCGGCCGCCAGATAGGGGGCCTGGCTCATGCTCTCCATGCCGCCGGCCACCACATATTTGAAGTCGCCGCAGCGCAGGTCGTTGGCGGCGATCATCGCCGCCCGCATCCCCGAGCCGCAGACCTTGTTGAGGGTGATCGCGCCGGTCCCCACGGGGCAGCCGGCGCCGAGGGCCGCCTGGCGGGCCGGGGCCTGCCCCTGGCCGGCGGTGAGCACGCAGCCCATGTTGACCTGCTCGATCTCTTCAGGCGTCAGACCCGCGCGCTCGATGGCGGCGGCAATGGCGCGCGACCCCAGGGCGTGCGCCGGAAGACCCGCGAGCGCGCCCTGGAAGACCCCGATGGGCGTGCGCACCGCGCTCAGAATAACGACGTCGTCCATGACCTCTCCTGTGAAGCGCTTGGGGGGAGCACCGGCGGCTAGCACCGGCGGACCGGGTGCCCGATCCTAGCACATCGTCTTTCGTCGCATCGTCCCGCTCCCCTGACAACGGTACAATGCGCGGGCCATGCGCTTCCTGGGCATCGACTTCGGCGAGAAACGGATCGGCCTCGCCATCTCGGACCCGGACGGCCGGCTGGCCCTGCCGCTCACCACCCTGGAGCGCCGCAACGACCGCTCGGCCCTGCGGCAGATCGCCGAGATCGCCCAACGCGAGGGGGTCGGGCGCCTGGTGCTGGGCGAGCCGGTCGACCTGTACGGCCGGAAGGGGCCCACGGCCAAGCGGGCCCGGCGCTTCGGCGCCAGGCTGGCGGAGCTCACCGGCCTGCCCGTCGAGTGGGTGGACGAGGCGCTGACCAGCGTCGAGGCCGCCGGGCGGCTGCGCCAGGCGGGGGTCGACACCCGGCGCGAGCCGGGGCGGATCGACGCGGTCGCCGCCCAGATCCTGTTGCAGGACGCCCTGGACCGGGAAGCCCGGAGCTGACGAGGAGATTGCGGTGGCCAAAGCGAAGAAGACGGCGGGGGGGAGAGCCAGAAACCGGCGCGGCGCCGGGTTGGGGCTGGGGATCCTCCTGCTCCTCCTCCTGGTGCCCGCCGCCCTGGCCGCCTGGGGGTGGTGGACGCTGCAGCGCCCTTACAAAGGATATGAGGGACCCGAGCAAAGGGTCCTCATCGCGCCGGGCACGGGGACCGGCCGCATCCTCCAGACCCTCCAGCGCGGCGGCGTGATCGCCGACGCCCGGCTGGCCCGCGTCTACCTGATCTACAAGGGGGAGCCGAAGATCCAGGCCGGCGAGTACGCCTTCCGGGGGGAGCTCACCACCGCCCAGGTGCTGGGCAAGCTGGTGCGCGGACAGACCGTGGGCCGCACCCTCACCATCATCGAGGGGCTCACCCTGGAGGAGATCGCCGACCATCTCACGCAGGAGGGTTTCGGCCGGCGCGAGGTCTTCCTCGACCTCATGCGCTCGCCGCGCCTGGTCGCCGACCTCGACCCCGACGCCCCGGACCTCGAGGGGTATCTCTTCCCCGAGACCTACAGCTTCGCCGTGGGGGCCAGCGAGAAGGAGGTCGTGGAGACCCTGGTCAAGACCTTCCGCAAGCGGTTCGAGCGCGAGGTCCGTCCCCGGATCACCGGCGGGCGGACCGTCCGGCAGGTGGTGACCCTGGCGAGCATCGTGGAGAAGGAGGCCAAGGCGCCCCAGGAGCGGCCGCTGATCGCCGCCGTCTACCGCAACCGGCTGGACCACCGGATCGGCCTCGCGGCCGACCCCACCGTCATCTTCGCCCTCAAGAAGGCGGGTCGCTGGAACGGCAACATCCGCCGCGAGGATCTGCAGATCGAATCCCCCTACAACACCTATCGCTACGCCGGGCTGCCGCCGGGGCCGCTCTGCTCGCCCGGGCTCGCCAGCCTGGCCGCCGCCGCGGCGCCGGCGGACGTCCCCTACCTCTACTTCGTCAGCCGCAACGACGGCACCCACGTCTTCGCCTCGACCCTCGCCGAGCACAACCGCAACGTGGAGATCTGGCAGCGCAAGTATTGGCGCGACCGCTGGGCCGCCGAGCGGCGGGCGCGCGAATCCGGCCGGTAGCGCCTCCTCAAGCGCGGTTCTTGATTGACAGCTCCCCGGCTCTTTATTGACAGTTCCCCGTCACTGGTGTATCAAGCGACAGGAACAGTCCACAACAGCACTGCGCGCCGCACTTTCCGAGCAGACAGCCGCTTGAGGGCGGTGCGCGGTCCGAGAAGGAGGCATCGGATGAACATCCCGGAGGAGTTTGGGAAGTATCTGCTTCTCAAGAAATTGACCGAGGACCCGCTGGGCGAGACCTTTCGCGCCGGCCGGGCCGGCCAGGGGGGAATGGAGCAGATCGTCCTGCTCCGCGTCTTCAACGGCAAGGGTCTCGATGGTGAGAAGCTGTGGGCCCGGGTCTCGGGGAGGGGAGCGATCCAGGAGATCCTGAAGAGCCCGAACATCGGCAACGGTGTCGATCTCGGCCGCGTGCGGAGCTTTCCCTACACGGCCTACGACTACATCTCGGGCAAGAACCTCGCGACGGTCTTCGCGCAGTCGGCCCGGCAGCACTCCCCCATCCCCACCGACCACGCCCTGCTGATCGCCGAGCGCCTGGCGCTCGCCCTCGCCGCCGCCTACGAAACCCGCGCGCAGGACGAGCGGGTGCTCCACGGCTTCGTGGTGCCGCACCTGGTGATGATCTCGAACGAGGGGGAGACCCGCCTGCTCGGCTTCGAGGCGGCCCCGGGGCTGCGCGATCTCGCGGCCGGCGGCTGGCAGGACGACGCCCTGCGCTCCTACCTGGCCCCCGAGACCCTGAGCGGCGGACCGGCGGCCAAGTCCGACGACGTCTACTCCCTGGGCGCCATCCTCTTCGAGCTGCTGACCGGCGAGCGCCCGCCCGTGGCCGCCTACGAGACGTACGGTCCGATGATCGACGCCGCCCAGCTCGCCAACGACGGCACCCCGCTGCCGGCGCCGGTGGCGGCCCTGCTCAAGAAGAGCCTGACCTCGCGCGAGCAGCGGATCGCTGACGCGGTCACCTGGCACAAGACGCTGTCGAAGCTGATGATCGACGGCAGCTTCAGCCCGACCACCTTCAACCTCGCCTTCTTCATGCACAACCTCTTCCGCGAAGAGATCGAGCGGGAGAGCCAGGAGATCCAGGCGGAGCAGACGCTCTCGCTGCCGGCGCCCCGTCCGGCGGCTCCCGCGCCGGTGGCCGCCCCGATGGCGGCCTCGGACATGCGCGAGGTGACCGCGGTGCGCGAGGGCACCTGGCCGGGCACCCGCGCCCAGGTGGCGAAGGAGGCGGAGCCCTCGAAGAAGGGGATGTGGATCGGCCTCGCCGCGGCGGCCGTGGTGGTCCTGGGCGCCGGCGGCTGGTTCCTCTTCGGCCGCTCACAGCCCCCCATGCCGGCGTCGCCGCCGCCCACCGTCTCGCCGACCACGCAGGCCGCCTCCATGCCGGGGACCGTCCCGCCAGCGGTCGCCCCGGGCGCGGCGGGGAGCTCCGCGCCGACCCCCGAGGAGCTCCAGGCGCAGATCCAGAAGATGATCGACGCGCGCAGCAAGGACATGGAGGACAAGATCAAGGGGCAGTACGACGACCGCATCAAGCAGCTCCAGCAGCAGCTCGAGGAGAGCCGCAAGGCGAAGGCCGAGGGCAAATCACCCGAACGGGTCGCCCAGGCGGAGCCGCCGGTGCCCGCGCCGGTGGAGGCCCGGAAGCCCGAGCCCGCCGCGCCCAAGCCGGAGCCGGCCGTGGAGAAGCCCAGCGCCCCGGTCCCGCAGCCCTCCGCTTC
>JAICSG010000772.1 GCA_025937035.1 Thermoanaerobaculia bacterium
AGCTGTTCGGCCACGAGAAGGGGAGCTTCACCGGCGCCGTGCGCAAGGCCATGGGCAAGTTCGTGGCCGCCGACACCGGCACCATCTTTCTGGATGAGATCGGCGACATGTCGGCCCGCACCCAGGCAAAGGTTTTGCGTGTGCTCCAGAACGGGGAGGTGGAGCCGGTGGGAGCCGAGCGGACGATCCAGGTGGACGTGAGGGTGGTGGCGGCGACGAACCGCAATCTGGAGGAGGAGATCGCGGCGGGGAGGTTCCGCGAGGACCTGTTCTACCGTCTGAACGTGATCCCCATCCGGACGCCGGCCCTGCGCGAGCACCTGGAGGACCTGCCGCTCCTGGTGGAGTACTTCGTGCGGCGCTACGCCGACCAGAACAACTACAAGCCCAAGGAGCTCACCCCCGAGGCCATGGCCCATCTCAAGGCCCTGCCCTGGAAGGGGAACGTCCGCGAGCTGAAGAACCTGGTCGAGCGCATGCTGATCCTCTCGCCGGGGGACCAGATCACCCGCGAGGACGTGCTCGCGGCCACCGGCGGCGCCCGTCCCGAGCTCTCCACCTCGCTGCTGGCGGTCGGAACCCTGCGCGAGTTCCGCGACCTGTCGGAGCGCATGTTCCTTCTCCACAAGTTGGAGGAGAACAACTGGAACGTCACCCAGACGGCCCAGGCGATCGACACGCCGCGCAGCAATCTGTATAAGAAGCTGGACCAGTATGATATCCACCGGGAGGAGCCGATCCGTGAGCCGTGACCAGCAGATCCTGATCCAGATGCTCGAGGAGAGCGGCGCCCTGCGGCGCGGACACTTCCTGCTCTCCTCGGGGCTCCACTCCTCGGCGTACGTGCAGTGCGCCCTGCTGTTGGAGGACCCCGTCCGGGCCCGCAAGGTGGGTCAGGACCTCGCCGAGCAGTTGCGGCAGTTCCACCCCGACTCGGTGCTGTCCCCGGCGCTGGGCGGCGTCATCATCGGCCATGAGGTGGCGGCCGGCCTGGGGGTCCCCTTCCGCTTCACCGAGCGCAAGGGGGAGGAGATGGGGCTGCGCCGCGGGTTCAACCTGCGCCAGGGGGAGCGGGTGGTGATCGTCGAGGACGTCGTCACCACCGGCCGCTCGACCCTGGAGACCGCCTCGCTCGCCACCGCCCGTGGGGCGAGAGTGGTGGCCATCGGCGCCATCATCGACCGTACGGCGGGACGGGACCCCTTCGACGTGCCGTTCCGGTCCCTCCTGCAGCTCGACCTGCCCTCCTACGCGCCTGCCGAGTGCCCGGCGTGCCGTTCCGGCGCCATGCCGGCGGAGAAGCCCGGCAGCCGGCCGGAGGCGGCGGCGCGGCCGGAGGCGGCGGCGGAAGAGCGGCAGAGCGAGAGGGTGGAGCCGCCGGCGGACCGGGCGGGGTAGGGCCCACTCCCCAACCCCTCTCTCCCTCGAGAGAGAGGGGCTCAGGGCCTCAGGAGGTGCACCCACTGTAGAGACGCCCCGTGGCATCTCTGGGAGCTGTCTCGACCTTTTCGCCTGTGGCGGCCGGTGAGATCAACCAAGTACCCTTGAGATTCTCGAATGAGTTATCTGCTTTTCCTGGATGAAAGCGGCCACGACCACCGGACCATGCCTTACGAGGTTCGCGGCGGAGTGGCGCTGCATGCTGCGGAGCTCTGGCCGTTTGTTCAGGATATGCAGCGTCTTGAGCTCGCTTCCTTTGGTACTGCGCTACATCAGTTCCAGGCCGAGTTAAAGGGCTGCACGCTCCTGGACAAGGACCGGTTCAAGTGGGCGACCCAGGAGCCGCCGATGCCTGACGAGGAACGTCGCAAACACTGCCGCGGCTTTCTGACCAGGGGGCTGGAGAAGAAAGCACCGACCCGATTGGAGTTCACGGCTTATGGGCAGGCATGTCTGGAAATGGCGACTGGAATATTCGAGCTCCTCAGGCAACATAAGGCACGCTTGTTCGCCTCGGCGATCCCGTGCAGCGCCATGAAGCCGGACACATACAAGGCGGAGGAGTATCTGCGGAAGGACCAAGTGTTTCTTCTTGAGCGCTACTTCTATTTCCTGGAGCAAGAGAAGCAGCATGGCTTGCTCGTAATGGATGAAGTGGAGAAAGCCGAAGACCGGCGCTTCGTGCGGCGTCTCGAGGCGTACTTTCAAAAGACAAAAATAGGACGTTACCGATCGGCGTGGATCGTTCCAGCGCCGTTTTTCGTCTCATCTGAAATGACCTACCCGGTCCAAGCCGCAGACTTGGCGATCTACTGCGTAAACTGGGGTTTTCGTCTACCGAATCGAGGAATGGACGCACCGAACCGACCAGAGATCGCCGACGACTATGGTCGCTGGCTCGCCCAGCTTCAGTTCCATGGAGAGGGATACCGCGACGGGGTCGTCTACGACTCCTACGGTATCGTTTTCGTGCCGGACCCGTACGGGGCCAGGCAAGGTGGAGAATGAAAAAGGAGGCAATGCTTTCAGAGCCACCCCAAAAGAGCAGCCCCTGAGCCGAGCCTCCAAGATAAGTATCGGCTATCAGCTCTTCGGAGTCAAGGGTTGGCGCCTCCTAAGACGACCGCGGGCCGGCGTTTGTCAGAGGACTTGAAGCAGAGCCAACGGATATCGCCGCGCTGGATCAAGGAAGCTCGGCGTCCTCAATCGAGATCGGGCCCTGGGGACCCCGTTCAGCCCACTGCCGCCAGAGCTCGGCTTGCTCCTGCGCGGACAGGGTTGTCTCCTCGATAGGCTCGATCAGGACGTGCACGCGCTGGCCCTCCAGAGGTGGGACCGTCGCTTCCAGCGTGATGGTGTTGCCGTGGAGCAGCCCTTTCAACGAGGCTGTCATAACCTCCATCCTACTCCAGCGGAGCGATCTTGGCACCCCCGGAAGCGTTAAA
>JAICSG010000209.1 GCA_025937035.1 Thermoanaerobaculia bacterium
TCGAGCCTGGCCAAGGCCAGCCGGCGCTCGGCCGTGGCCACCGCCGCCCGCGCCATCCGTACCCGGGTGGATTCGGCCGGCGTGGAGGGAGCGGCGACCTCCGGCAAGGAGGTGGCCGGGCCAATAGGCGAATCCCCGGGGCGGTCGAGCCAGCGGTTGAGCCCGGCGACGATCGCCCGCCGCTCGGCGTGGTGGTCCTCCAGCATCTCCTCCAGCCGGGTCACCTGGAGCTGGGCCTTGAGCAGGCTCTCCTGCTCGCCGCCGCCGGAGGAGTAGCGGGCCTTGGCCGTGGCGGAGAGCAGGTCGGTCAGCTCGCGGCCGGCCTCCAGGGCCTTCTGCTCCTGGTCGATGGCGTAGAGGCGGGCGTAGAGGGTGCGGACCTCGCGGGCGATCCGGCGCTCGAGGTCCACGGCCTCGCTCTCGCGCTGGGCGGTCTCGGCGCGGGCGGTCTCGGCGCGGGCCCGGCGCTTGCCGGGGTACGGCAGCGGCTGGCTGACCTGCACCCCGGCCATCGACATGTCCATGGTGCCGATGGTGTAGTTGGGGAAGTCGGCCATCTGCACCATCGGCCCGACCGTGGGATCGGCGAGGGCCGCCGCCGGGCCCTCCCTCTCCCGCGCCGCGGTCTGGCGGGAGCGGGCGGCGGCGAGGTCCGGGGACTTCTCCAGAGCCTCGGCCACCAACGCGTCGACGGAGACGGACGGCCCGTTGGACAGGTCCTCCGCCATCTGGGCGGCAGCCGGCATCGCCATCAGGACGGCGAGCGGCAGGATCGAAAGCAGGCGGAACATCGGGCTCCTCCAGGGAAAAGGTCGGTTGCGGCCGGGCCCTGAGGCCACGGCGGGACACACCTCTCCTGGGGAGCGCTAAATCAGGAAGACCGAGTGGAGCGTATACAGGCCGACCCCCTCATGGAGGAGAGGAGGGGCGGGGTGAGGAGCCGGGAACGGCCGCTCGATCAGGGGCTCCGCGGGGAGCGCCAGCGGCGCGGCCGGGACGACCGGAGCGGAGACGGCGGGCTCGACGGCCCGCGTGGCCGGCACCGGAGCCGGCGTCTTGACGGTCCCGCAGCACGGAGGCGCCTTGACCGTGGGAGCGGCGCTCGGATGGCAGCAGGACATCGCGCTCGGCGCCGGACAGGGTCCGCACGCGGCATACAACACTCCCGGCAACCCGGCCAGGAGGGCCAGGATGAGGAAGAGGGCGGCGATGCGGGTCCGGCGGTCGAGCTTCATGGGCACACTATAGAAGCCATCTCGCGGCTCGAAACCATCCCCGGGTACGGGAGCTCACCTGTCCCGAGGGGTAGTGTCAGCCTGAACAAGCTTGCCAGAGGAGCATCGTATTCCTTCTCCGTCAAGTTGCCTTCCTGACGGGATTTGCCTCATGAGATCCCGCATGGCGTCTTTTTGACCCTAGTCTCCGCGATTCAAGCCTTGCTCCATGGCTCAAGACCCTCGAAATCCGAAATCCAGGCTCAAAAACCGAAGACGAGGCTCAAAAATGAGCCGAGCAGGGTTCCAAGCCGAAAAACAGCCTCAAAAATGGAATTTCCGGCAGAAAACCACTTCTGGTGACGATACGGCGGCTCAGCTTTCTCCCCACCGCAGCCCCTCCTCTCCCGGCTCGGCGATCCCGAGGCGGTCGAGGACGCGCAGGGCGTAGTGGTCGAGGAAGCGGCCGAGGTCCTCGCCGCCGATATAGAAGGCCGGCACCGGCGGCAGGATCACCGCCCCGGCGTACAGAAGGCGGCGCATGTTCTCCACGTGGACGAGGCTGTAAGGGGTCTCGCGGAAACCGAGCACCAGAGGCCACCGCTCCTTGAGGGCCACGGCGCCGGCGCGGTGGATCAACGTCCGGGCCGAGCCCGAGGCCAAGGCCCCGAGAGTGCCGGCGCTGCAAGGGAGAATCACCGAGCCGGTGAGCCGATATGAGCCGGAGGCGATAGGCGCGTCGAGCTCGTTGTCGCGATGGACGGCGATCTTCGCCCGCGCCCCCTCCGCGAGCCCGGCCGAGGCCACGAGATCGGTGGCGCCGGTGCTCTCCGGCCCCAGCTCGTGCCGGAGCACCTGGCTCGCCCCCGCCGACACCACCAGATGGATGCGCTCGATCTCCGGGTGCGCGGCGAGGAGCCCGAGGACGTGCCGGGGGAGGAGCATGCCGGAGGCTCCGGAGACGAGGAGGGCGAGGCGGTGGGGCATGGGGGGGAAGGGTCGTGGACTACGTCAGGATTTCCAAGTAGGCGTCATCTGCAGCACGAGCGACCCGCGGCCAGAGCAACGGGTGGGAGATATCAGCGTCCTGGGTCAGCTCCAAAGAGCTCATCGGCGCCCGGTCATTGAGGACGATGCAGATCGAGCCGGAGTGGCGTCCTGACCAGCGGATCCCCTGGATTTCAGGATAGCTCTCATAAAGCGCCCTTGCCCAGGCCTGGGAGACCTCATAGCTCCGGTCGGTCCCGATCCGCTGGTCGAGGTTGAAGGCGCGGGGATCTGGGCCGCTCAGGCTCAGCACCTTGAGAGTCGACCGCAGCCGGACGAAACAGACCCTCCGTCTTGACCATTTATCAACGAGCCCCTCGTTCCCAAAGGCCTCGGATACCGCTCCGACCAGAGACATGGCGGAGTACCAGACGGAGCGACCCGAGGTATCGCGGGGTGGTGGCGGGTGATGGTCAAACCGCATGTCCTTCACAGGGCCGTAGAAACGCGGGCGATCCCAGGGACCACGGCCTGGATCATAGAACCGAACGAGCTTGAGGCCTGGCCGCAGCTCCCGCAGAGGAGGGCTCTTCGGGAGAACGGACGGAGGGAGCGGAAGGGTCAAGGCATCCAGCCGTGATCCCAGGCCAGTTGGATCGCCGGCTCAGGGCGGTGCTGCCGGAGTAGCTCGATCGGGGGAGCTCCCTCCAGGCGTTCCGCGGGCTTGAGCAGCCAAAACGCGGCGCCGGCTGGAGAGAGACGCAGGTTGCGAAGGACCTCCTCCAGGCCAGGAAGCACCCCGCCGGGCGCGTCCGGCTCGAACTGCCAGGGGGGGTAACGCCATTGGTTCCCCTCTCGCAAGGCGAGGAGCCGCCCGTCCCGGCGCAGCCGCTCAAGGGTTTGGCGCGAGCGTCCGATCAGCTTGGCGGCTTCCGCAGCGCTCAATGCACCCTTAAGGATGCGCTGGCGATTGATCTGGCTCTTCGCTTCCGCCAGAGCAACCGCGGTTGCGGCTTCCTCGGGGCTCATCGGATCATCGATGCCAGCGAACGGATCCTCATCCGCCTCTTCCCTCTTCGGGAACGTCTCGATGGCGCTTTTGATCCCACGCGAGAGAGCCGAGCGCCGGCTCATCGAGGTGCCGCCCCGCGCGTACTCGGCCAAGGACGTCATGACCTCGAGCTCTTCGCGGGAAAGCTCTTGAGACGCCTTGACCACTGTTTTCAGCCGCTCCTGAGAGATCCCGAGACGGACCGAGGCGTCGCGGATGAAGTCGGCGATCGCCCCGGTCTCCGTCAGTTTCATGGCGGGCCTGCCCATGGCCTCAATCTACCCGAAACCCCCTCTCGATGCAACTTGTGCTCATCCTACAGCGGAAAATCCAGGTTATATACCCACCGCCCCCTCTGCACCGCCAGGAGCAGGCCGCCGCGGTCGAGGCCGCGCAGGACCTCCTTGCCGAGGGCCTCGGTGGAGTCGACCTGCTGGCCGTTGGCGCCGAGGATGACATCCCCCGGACGGAGGCCCCGCTCCTCGGCCACCGAGCCGCTCGCCACCCGCCGGATGGCGAGGCCGCCGCGGGCCGGCTCGACCGTCAGGCCCACTGAGCGCTCCAGCACCTCCAGCCCCAGCCCCTGCGGCGGATGGATCGCCCGCAGCCGCAGCCGGACCGTCTGATCCCCCCGCCGCACCTCGGCCTCGACCGGCGCGCCCACCGCCGCCGTATAGAGCGCCGTGGTGACGTCCTCGCGGGCGGCGACCGCATGGCCGCCGATCGAGACGATGACGTCCTTCTCCCGCAGCCCGGCCTCGGCGGCCGGCGAGCCCGGGGAGACCTTGAGGACCAGGGCGCCCCGCCGGATCGAGCCCAGGCCGTAGCGCCGCGCCAGCTCGGGATCGACCGTCACCAGCCGGGCGCCCGTCCACAGCGGCTGCAGCTCGCCGAAGCGCAGCAGGTCGTCCACCACCCGGCGGGCGCGGTCGGCGGGGATGGCGAAGCCGATCCCGGTGGCCCCCGAGATGATGGCGCTGTTGATGCCGATCACGTCCCCCTGGATGTTGACCAGCGGCCCCCCCGAGTTGCCGGGGTTGATCGACGCGTCGGTCTGGAGGAAGTCGGTGAACAGCCGCTCGCCGCGCTCGGAAGGGATGGTGCGCCCCATGGCCGAGAGCACCCCCGTGGTCACCGTGTTCGACAGGCCGAAGGGGTTGCCGATGGCGATCACCGTTTCACCGATCATCAGGTCCGAGCTGCGGCCGAGGGGGAGGGCCGGCAGGCCGTTCGCCTTCACCTTGAGCACGGCGATGTCGGCGTCGCGGTCCGAGCCCAGGAGGTCGGCCTGCAGCTCGCGGCCGTCGAGCAGGGTGACGGTGATCTTCGAGGCCCCCTCGATCACGTGGGCGTTGGTGACCACGATGCCGTTCCTGTCGATGATGAGCCCTGAGCCGAGCGACTGCGCCTGGCGCTCGGTGCCCAGGCCGAACATGCCGAAGAAGGGGTCGGCCTCGCGCACCGTCGCCTGGGCGGAGATGTTGACCACGGCCGGCGCGACCTTCTCGACCACGGCCACCACCGGGGTACGGCGGGCGGCCTGCGGGGTCTGCGCGAATCCCGGACCGGCCAGGAAAAACGTCAATGAAACCGCGGAAAGCGTGGTGCGTAGTCTCATGGCGAGTAGGGTAATATGGGAATCCCCGTTCAGGGAATCACCGTTTCTCTCAGAGACAACGCCTTGACGGGCGTAGGGTTCCGAACGAAAGGAGGCACTCGAAAGTGCACGTCCGAAGAATCGCTCTGTTGCTGCTCTGCGGCCTGCTGGCCCTGACCGGGCTGGCCGGCGCCGCCGGGACGGCGACGTCCGGGGAGGTCTTCCCCTTCAAAGTCTATAAACAAACCCTCGACAACGGCATGCATGTGGTGGTCATCCCCTACGACAGCCCGGGGACGCTGGCCTACCAGGTCGTGATGCGCACCGGCTCCCGCGATGAGGTCGAGCCGGGGCACAGCGGCTTCGCCCACTTCTTCGAGCACATGATGTTCCGCGGCACGGAGAGGTACTCGAAGGACGCCTACAACGACGTCATCAAGCGGCTGGGGGCGGACGCCAACGCCTTCACCACCGACGACAACACGACCTTCCACATGGTGGCGCCGGCGAGCCAGCTGCCGCTGATCATGGACATCGAGTCCGACCGCTTCAAGAACCTGAAGTACGACCAGGACGCCTTCCGCACCGAGGCCCTGGCGGTGCTCGGCGAATACAACAAGAGCGTCTCGAACCCGGTCCAGCCGATGTACGAGAAGATCCGCGACCTCGCCTACGACAAGCACACCTACAAGCACACGACCCTCGGCTTCGTCCAGGACATCAAGGCGATGCCCGGCTACTACGACTACAGCATCCAGTTCTTCAACCGCTTCTACCGGCCGGAGAACGCGACGCTGATCGTGGTGGGGGACGTCAAGCCCGAGAACGTCTTCAGCCTGGCCAAGAAGTACTTCGGCGACTGGAAGACGGGGTACAAGGCGGCGAGCATCCCGATGGAGCCGCCCCAGAAGGAGCGCAAGACGGCCACCATCGATTGGCCGAACCCGACCCACCCCTACGTGATGACGGCCTATCACACCCCGGCCTACTCCGCGGCGTCGGTCGATTCGGCGGCTCTCGATCTCATCGATCAGCTCCTGTTCAGCGAGTCCGCCCCGCTCTACCAGGACCTGGTGGTCAAGAACCAGTGGGTGGACTTCATCCAGGGGGGCGACTCGGGCAACCGCGACCCCGGTCTGTTCATGATCCTCGCGCGGGTGAAGTCGGACGACCTCATCCCCAAGGTCCAGGAGACGGTCGCCCGCTACATCCAGCAGCTCCAGACCACGCCGGTCGATCCCAAGCGGCTGGACCGCATCAAGTCGCACCAGCGCTACGCCTTCGAGCTGAGCCTGGACACCCCGGGCAACGTCGCCGCCCAGGCCGCCCAGGCGGTCGCGATCACCGGCGGCGTCGAGGCGATCAACCAGCGCTTCGCCACCTACCAGAAGGTGACGCCCGCGGACATCCAGCGGGTGGCCCGCGAGTACTTCAAGCCCACCAACGAGACGGTCGTGACCCTGGCTCACAAGGGGGATGCTCCCGCGGCCCAGGGCAAGGGAGGTGCGAAGAATGAGTAATCGCAGAGGGTTCCTGCTCGCCGCCCTGCTCGGCCTCGCCGTGGCGGCTCCGGTGGCGGCGTCCCCCATCGAGACCGTCACCCTTCCCAACGCGAGCTCGCCGCTGGTGGCCGTCCAGATCCGGTTCGACGTCGGCTCGATCCACGATCCCGCCGGCAAGGAGGGGCTGGCCACCCTGACCTCCATGATGATCGGCCAGGCCGGAACGCGGAAGCATTCCTACACCGACCTCCTGGAGGCGCTCTATCCGATGGCGGCCAGCGTGAGCTCCGAGACCGGCCGTGAGGTGACGGTGATCGGCGGCATGGTCCACCGCGACCGGCTGGCCGACTACACGGCCCTCCTGGAGGAGGCGCTGCTCCAGCCCGCCTTCTCGAAGGAGGACTTCGAGCGCAACAAGGATCAGCTCTCCTCCGCCCTCACGAGCGGCTTGCGCAGCAATGACGAGCGTCTGGGGCTGGAGCTCCTCCAGGAGAAGATCTTCCAGGGGCACCCCTACGGGCATTCGCCCATCGGCACCGTCGAAGGGCTGAAGAGCATCACGCTGGACGACGTGAAGCGGTTCTACCAGGAGCA
>JAICSG010000153.1 GCA_025937035.1 Thermoanaerobaculia bacterium
AAATAGAGCTGCCAACTCTCCAAGGAGACGCCCATGCGCCGTTCCGCCTTGTTTCGTGCCGCCGTTCTGGCGACCTTGCTTCTGTTCGTTGTTTCCTGCGCTTCGACGCAGCTTCCTCCGATCTCCAGCCAGGGGCGGTCCTTCGCGCCTTTGCGGGACGAGGAGCGGCTGTGGGAGCAGTCGCGGGCGGAGGAGGAGAAGCTGCTGGGGGAGGTCAAGCTCTATGACGATCCGGGGCTGGAGGCGTATCTGGACGAGGTGGTGGGGCGGCTGAACCCTCCGGCGATGGCGTCGAATCAGGCGGTGCGGTATCGGGTGCGGGTGATCGAGGACCCCACGCTCAACGCCTTCGCCTATCCGCACGGCTCGATCTACGTCCACACCGGTCTCCTGGCCCGCATGGAGGACGAGGACGAGCTGGCCACAGTGCTCGGCCATGAGATGACCCACGTCGAGTACCGCCACATGCTGCGCTATCAGCGGAGCGAGCACAACAAGGCGGTGGGGCTGTCGGTGGCCGCGATCACCGCCGCGGTGATCCTGGCGGTGGCGGAGGGGGACGCGGTGGATCACGGGCACTGGGCCACGGCGGAGGCGCTCGACGTCTTCGGCCACGTGCTGGTGGATCTCGGGCTGCAGCTCGCCTTCCAGGCCTCGGTCAACGGCTACGGCCGCGGGCTGGAGGAGGAGGCGGACATGGGCGGCTTCGGGAAGCTGGCCGCGGCGGGCTACGACCTCCACGAGGCGCCCAAGGTCTATCAGGCGCTCCTGGAGGATCAGGGGGATACCCGCAAGGCCGAGGCGTTCTTCTTCGGCAGCCATCCGCGGCTGAGCGAGCGGATCGCGGTTACCCAGAAGTACGTGGCCCAGCATTCCGGCGGCAAGCTCTCCGAGGATCGCGCCGATCGCGAGGACGCCTTCGCCCGGCACATCCGGCCGGTGGTGCGGGACGATGCCCGGCTGAACATCGAGATGGGGCGGCTGGCGCTCGCCGAGGCGGAGCTCAAGAGGGTGCGGGATTGGATGCCTCAGGATCCCGAGACCCACTTCCTCAAGGGCCGCCTCCGGCTCGCCCAGGCCGCCGGCCGGAGCCCGGAGGAGGCCCAGGGGCTCCGCCGCGAGGCCGAGGACTCCTTCCGCAAGGCGATCGAGCTGGACGCCGACCGTCCCGCCCCGCACCGCGAGCTGGGCCTGCTGCTGCGCGACCGCGAGGACTTCCGCGGCGCCTGCGTGCAGCTCCGGCGGTACCAGAAGCTGGCTCCGGACGCGGAGGACGGCGAGGAGATCGGGGAGGTGATCGCGGGCCTGGAGCGGGGCGGGGGGTGCGGGTAGGGGGGGAGAGGGACGGGGGTGAGGGTTTTGGTAGAGTCTCCCCGCCAAACCACCTGGAGGCTCTCTCATGCGCAAGCTGCTCCTACTCCTCGCGATGTCGACGCTGGCCCTCCCCGCCCTGGCGGCCGAGCCGCATCCGTTCAACGTCCACGATCTGGTCACGATGAAGCGGATCTCGGACCCCCAGCCGTCTCCGAAGGGGGACCGGGTCGCGTTCGTGCTCCGCACCACGGATCTCGCCGCCAACCGGGGGCGGTATGACCTCTGGATGGTCAACGCCGACGGCGGCGGGCTGGTCCAGTTGACCAACGACCCGGCCTCGGACGACAGCCCCCGGTGGGCGCCGGACGGCCAGAGCCTCTACTTCCTCTCCAGCCGCTCGGGGTCCAATCAGGTCTGGAAGCTGCCGATGGGGGCGAAGGGGCCGGGCGAGCCGGTGCAGGTGACCCGGCTGCCGCTCGACGTGTCCAATCTCATCGTCTCCCCGGACGGCTCGCGGCTCGCCTTCAGCCTGGAGGTCTACGTGGACTGCCCGACCGTGGCCTGTACCAGGGAGCGGATGGACGCCAAGGGGAAGAAGGGGACGGCGTCGGGCCAGCTCTATCAGGGGGGCGTGGGCTTCTTCCGCCACTGGGACACCTGGTCGGCGGGGATGCGCAACCACCTGTTCACCCTGCCGTCCTCCGGCCAGGGGGACCCGGTCGACGTCTCGCGCGGCATGGCGGCGGACGTCCCCTCGCGGCCGTTCGGCGGCAGCGAGGAATTCACCTTCTCGCCGGATGGCCGCACGGTGGTCTTCACCGCCCGCGTGGCCGGCCGGGAGGAGCCCTGGTCGACCAATTTCGACCTCTACAGCGTGCCGGCGGACGGCTCGGCGGCCCCCCGTAATCTCACGCAGGCCAACCTCGCCTGGGATACCCAGCCGGCCTTCTCGCCGGACGGCAAGACCCTGGCCTATCTGGCCATGACCCGTCCCGGCTTCGAGTCCGACCGCTTCCACGTCCGGGTGCGCGACCTCGCCACGGGCCAGGACCGGGAGATCGCCGCCCCCTGGGACCGCTCGCCGGACGGGATCGTCTTCTCGAAGGACGGCCGCACCCTCTACGCCACGGCGAACGACGTCGGCCAGAGCCCCCTCTTCGCCATCGACGTGGCCAGCGGCAAGGTGACCCGGCTGGTGGCCGAGGGGCACGCCCGCGATCCGAAGCCCGCCGGCGATCGCATCGTCTACGGGCTGGACACCCTGACCTCCCCGGTGGAGCTGTTCACGGTGGGCCGCGACGGCGGCAAGCCCACCCAGATCACCCACGTCAACCGGGAGGCGCTGGCGGGGGTCGGGATGACGGCGCCCGAGCACTTCTCCTTCCCGGGGGCCAACGGCGACACGGTCTGGGGTTGGGTGGCCAAGCCGGTGGGCTTCCAGCCGGGGAAGAAGTACCCGCTGGCCTTCCTGATCCACGGCGGGCCGCAGAATTCGTTCGACAACGAGTTCCACTACCGCTGGAATCCGCAGCCCTACGCCGGGGCGGGCTACGGGGTGGTGATGATCGACTTCCACGGCTCGCCCGGCTACGGCCAGGCCTTCACCGACTCCATCAGCCGGGACTGGGGGGGGCAAGCCGCTGGTCGACCTCCAGAAGGGGCTGGAGGCGGCGATCCAGCGCAACCCATGGATCGACGGCGACCGGGTCTGCGCCCTGGGGGCCTCCTACGGCGGCTTCATGATCAACTGGATCCAGGGGAACTGGCCGGACCGCTTCAAGTGCCTGGTGGACCACGACGGCACCTTCGATCAGCGAATGATGTACTACAGCACCGAGGAGCTCTGGTTTCCGGAATGGGAGATGGGCGGCCCGTACTGGCAGAACCCCGCGGAGTACGAGAAGGTCAATCCGGTGAATTACGTCGATCGCTGGAAGACGCCGATGCTGGTGGTCCACAGCGCCCTCGACTACCGCATCCCGGTAACCCAGGGGATCGCGGCTTTCAACACCCTCCAGCGCAAGGGGATCCCCAGCCAGTTCCTCTACTTCCCGGACGAGAACCACTGGGTGCTCAAGCCCGCCAACAGCATCCTCTGGCACGACACCGTGCTGGCCTGGCTCGACCGCTGGCTGAAGCCGGTGGCGAAGTAACGGCACGGTAAAGGCGAAGTAACGGAATTCCGACAATCCTGCCGGGGCGGCC
The DNA here is from genome assembly GCA_025937035.1 of Thermoanaerobaculia bacterium. Classification (GTDB taxonomy): domain Bacteria; phylum Acidobacteriota; class Thermoanaerobaculia; order Multivoradales; family UBA5704; genus DATARR01. The sequence goes on from JAICSG010000153.1 coordinate 3,520, forward strand.
CGCGCGCCGCCCCGAAAGCCGCAACGTTTGAAGGCTTTTTTGGTTGAGCATTGCGGATAGTCTTCCGCAAACCCCCGGAAAATGGGCCTCCGGAAAAAAACTTTGGGAATTTTGTCCCGAAAAACCCCTCAGCGGAAACGAAGGTATTAGAGGCGAAATGGACAGGCCGTCCCGGTCACCAGTGAAGTGGGAGGGATGGCCGACCTGTCGCCCCAGGATTACCGAGGAGGAACGAATGCTGCCGGTCACCACGATGCCCATGCCCGGTGCCCTTCGGCTCAGGGCCCTGCACCCCCTGATCGAGGGGGACGGCTCCTGCGGCCTGATCTACGACCTGGAGCGCGCGGCGGTGGTGGAGGTTCCGGAGGAGCTGCAGTTCCACGTCGCTCCCGCCCTGGAGACGGGGGACCTCGACGAGGCGCTCCTCGGCTGGCTGGTCAACGAGGACCTGATGACCAGCGAGGGGGGCCTGGGGTGGAGCGACGCTCCCGGCGCGGCCGGCCTGCCCGAGGGGGCGCGGTGGTGGAACCTGGGGGCGATCTACCGGCTGGACGACGAGCTGCACGTGCGGATCGACCAGGCGCGGGAGGAGACCGTCCTGGACGTGGTGGGGTTCGTGTTCCGGCAGGGCCTGAGCGCCAGCCGGGTGAAGCTCCACCTGAGCTGGGGGGGCGACTTCCCCGGCAAGGCGCTGCTCGAGCGGATCGTGGTCGAGTCCTCCCGCCTGGCCTCCCGGCTGGGACAGGAGATCGGCTTCGAGCTGACCCTCGACGCCCGCGAGGTGACCGCCCCCCGGGCCGCCTTCCTGGCCGGCTACGGCTTCCAGGTGCGGCTGCTCTGCGGCAGCTATCCGGCCCCGGCCGGCGGCTTCTACGCCGACCACAAGGGGCGCGGCGCCTCCTGGAGCCCTGAGACGGCGGTGCGGCTCCTGCTGGAGGCCCTGGGCGAGCGGCTGACCGTCCATTGCGTGATCGACCGCGGCCGGCTCCTCGACCTCTGGGAGTGGGCCAAGCGCCGGGGGGTCCGCCGGCTGGACGCCATGGTGCTGGAGGACGGCGAGGTGGGCGACGGCGTGGTGGTCCCCGGGCGGCTGCGGGAGATCCGCAACGACCTGCTGTCGATCTGCGACGAGATGGCCGACGAGCTGGCCGCCCAGCGCCTGCCGGTCGACTTCAAGCCGCTGACCCGGATCGTCGACCGCCTGATGCGCAGCGAGCCGCTGGACCAGGCCTACGGCGAGCCCGGCAGCTTCACCGGCCTGATGCCGATGGCGGACGCCTGCCCCTCCTCCTTCCTCGACAGTCTGGACCTGCGGCCGCTGCCGGAGCCGCCGGACGTCCTGGGCGAGGAGCTGAAGGGGGACGAGGCCGACAACCCCTGCCAGGGTTGCTGGGCCCGGCACGTCTGCGGCCACAGCAGCTACGTGGCCTCCTCCCAGGACGCGGAGGACACGCGGGCGGCCAGCGAGGAGCGCTGCTCCCTCTGGCGGACCGAGGTAGAGGTGGCGCTCCGCTTCTACCACCGGCTGGCCCACACGGACCCGCTCCAGGTCCGCCAGCTCTTCGACGAATCCCTCCGCGAGCCGGCCCCCGGTCTGGGCCGCCGGGAGGATCTTGGACACCTGAGGATGCCGTTCTGAGCTCCGCTCCGGCATCGCTCGCAACATCTCCCCTCGGGTAGGGGGCGCTCTCCTTCGGAGGCCCCCCTACCCACCCTTTTTTCTCTCCGCCGCTCCGGATATCCTCCGCGGCGCCATGCCGTCCAACGCCTGGATCCGCTTCCGCTACAAGCTCTGGGCCCCCCACTACGACCGCGTGACCCGTTTCCCGCGCGAGCGGCGGCGATCGATTGAGCTGCTCGATCTCGAGGCCGGCGAACGGCTGGTGATCGTCGGCTGCGGCACCGGCGCCGATCTCCCCTTCGTCCCGCCGGAGGTCCAGGTGCTGGCGGTGGACCTCTCGCCGGACATGCTCCGCCAGGCCCGGGCCCACGCGCGCCCCGGGATTGAATTCCGGGAGATGGACGGCATGGCGCTCGATCTGCCCGACGGCTCGTTCGACGCCGCCATCCTGCACATGGTGCTGGAGGTGATTCCGGACCCCGTCCGCTGCCTCGCCGAGGCCGCGCGGGTGCTCCGGCCGGGGGGGCGGCTGGCCGTCTTCGACAAGTTCCTGCCGGAGGGGGACCGCCCCGGGCCCCTTCGGCGCGCGGCCTTGGGCCTGCTCGACTTCGTCTTCACCAGCACCAACCGCCAGATGGGGGAGATCCTGGCCCGCTCGCGGGCCCCGCTGGAGGTGGAGGTCGACGAGCCGTCCGTGGCCGCCTACCGCCACCTGATCCTGCGGCGCGTGTAGGATAAGGCCCATGGAAAACGACGCTAGGCTCAAGGGCGCGGGGGGCACGCCGGGAGGCCTGGGGGAATTCGTGATCGGCCTCGCCATGGCCGCCGCCGGGGGCTACCTGCTGACTCAGCAGGTCACGGTGACCAGCGGCTACTGGAATCTCTGGGGGCACAACGCCTTCGGCCTCAGCCTGGTGCCGCTGCTCTTCGGAGTGGCGCTCCTCTTCTTCAACGGCCGCTCGGTGCTGGGCTGGATCCTGCTGATCGCCGGCTCCGCGATCGTCCTCGCCGGCATCCTGATGAATCTGCAGATCTACTTCCAGAGCACCAGCCTGTTCAACACCCTGGTGATGCTGGTGCTGCTCTTCGGCGGCCTGGGGCTGATCGCCCGGTCGCTGCGATCTCATTAAACTTTCAATCTCCCTCCACGTAAAAGAGAAAAACGTGGAGGGAGCCCATGAATCGACGTGAATTTCTGAAGTTGACGGCCCAGGGCGCGGCGGTGGCCGCGGCGTCCCGCGTGATGCCCGCCCAGGCGGCCCCACCGAAGCGGGTGACGTTCGCGGCGGTGGGGGACTGCATCGTCAACCGCAAAATCTCCCACTTGCGGGACCCGGACTTCCTGGCCGCCGTGGAGCTGCTGCGGGGCGCGGACTGCACGTGGGGCAACTGCGAGCTGGTGCTCGCCAACGCCCGCGACGTCTACCCCGCGCTCAAGGGGGGAGATCCCCACACCATCGCTCCGCCCTGGGGAGCGGACGAGCTGGCCTTCTTCGGCATCGACTTCGTGGGGGTGGCCAACAACCACATCCTGGACTTCGGCAACGAGGGGATGTTCGCCACCCTGGCCAACCTGGACCGGGTGGGCATCCCTTACGCCGGAGCGGGGCCCGACCTGGCCGCGGCGGCGGCGCCGGGCTACGTGGACACCCCCGCCGGGCGGATCGGGCAGGTCAACTGCGCCTCGACCTTCCCGCCGTTCTTCGCCGCCGCGCCGGCCCACCCCTACCTGAAGGGACGTCCGGGGCTGAACCCGGTGCGGCTCGACCAGGAGCTCCTGCTGGACCGCGACCTGTTCCAACGGCTGAAGAAGGTGGAGGACGTCTTCAGGGACCTCCAGGCCGCCAACGAGTTCGCATCGATGATGGAGAAGGTGCCGGAGGACGAGGGGACTATCGCCGGGATGCCGATGAGGCCGGGCAAGGGGACCGACCTGACGAGCGCCGCCAACCCCAAGGACCTCGCCCGGGTCACCGAGGCGATCAAGATCGCCCGCAACAGCGCCCAGCTGGTCGTGGCCTCGATCCACGCCCACGAGGCGCGCCACCGGCTGGAGACGCCGGACCCCTTCCTCCAACCGTTCGCCCGCGCCTGCATCGACGCCGGGGCCGACGCCTTCCTGGCGGCCGGGCCGCACGTGATCCGGGGGATCGAGATCTATAAGGGCAAGCCGATCTTCTACTGCCTGAGCAACTTCATCTTCCAGTACGGGACCAACCGGCCGACCCCCGCCGAGGACTTCGCCGCCTACGGGCTCGACCCGGGGACGCTCGACTCCACCCTCTTCGAGCGCAAGATCTTCTACGCCGAGCAGAAGCGCTTCTGGCAGAGCTTCGTGCCCCGCATCACCTACGAGGACGGCAAGGTGGTGGAGATCGAGATCCACCCGATCTCCTTAGGGTTCGGCCAGCCGCTCTGGGAACGGGGGACCCCCAGGGTGGCCCGCGGCGAGGAGGCGCGCGAGATCCTGGAGCACGTCGCCAGCCTTTCGAAACCCTACGGCACCACGATGAGGATCGAGGAGGGGGTGGGCCGGGTGGCGCTCTCCTAGAGCCGGCCCAGCAGCAGCGCCCCGGCGGCGAGGGCCAGGGAGATCAGCGTCACCGGCAGCCCCGTGGCCAGGTGCTCGCGGAAGCCGAAGCGGATTCCCAGCCTCGCCGCCTGCTCGGCCACGATCAGGTTGGCGATGCTCCCCACCAGCACTGCGTTGCCCGCGAAGGTGCTGGCGAGCGCCATGGCGTAGCCGGTGGCCGGCTGGCGGCCCACGAAGGGGAGGAGGAGCATCACCGCCGGCACGTTCCCCACCAGGAGCGAGAGCAGCGAGACGGAGACCAGCAGCACCGCCGGATGGGAGGGGTCGGCACCGGCCGCGGCGAGCGCGTCGCGGGCCGCCTCGGTCCAGCCGGAGG
>JAICSG010001008.1 GCA_025937035.1 Thermoanaerobaculia bacterium
CCCGAGGTGTCCCTGGGCGTGCTCCCGGGCACCGGCGGCACCCAGCGCCTGGCCCGCCGGGTCGGCAAGAGCCTGTCGATCGACCTCATGGTCACCGGCCGCCTGATCGACTTCGAGGAGGCGATGCGGATCGGCATCGTCAACTACATCTACGAGGCCGACGACTTCCTGGGCCAGATCCACGAGTACGCCAAGCAGTTCTGCCCGCCGAACAAGGCGGCCAAGGCGGTCGGCCGGATCAAGCGCTCCGTGCAGTCCGGCGCCGAGGTCCCCTTCGAGAGCGGCCTCGCCATCGAGCGCGAGCTCCAGCAGCAGCTCTTCGAGAGCCCCGACGCCCGCGAGGGCCTCGACGCCTACATCACGAAGCGGAAGCCCGAGTTCCGGGGGTATTGAGGCTTCCTTTCCCCTCCAGGGGAATAGAGGTTTGTTTTCCTAGAGGGCGGGGCCGAGTCCCCGCCCTTTCCCCGTCCGCTACGAAAGGAAACATCGCTTGGCCAACGACCACGACATCGTCCTCGCCGCCCCCGTGCGCACCCCGATCGGGAAGTTCGGCGGCGTTCTGACCCCTTTGACGGCGGCCGACCTCGGCACCGCCGCCGCTCAAGGCTCGCTGGAGCGCGCCGGGCTCTCCCCTTCCAACGTCGATCAGGTGATCTTCGGCCACGCCCGGCAGGCCGGCGGCGGCCCCAACACGGCGCGGCAGATCGCCTTCCGGGCCGGCGTCCCCGTGGACCGCCCGGCCTTCACGGTTAACCAGGCGTGCGCCTCCGGGCTCCAGGCGGTGATCTCGGCCGCCCGGACCATCCTGCTGGGAGAGGCGAAGGTGGTGCTCGCGGGCGGCACCGAGAGCATGTCCAACACCCCCTACCTCCTCCCTCGCGCCCGCTGGGGGTACCGGATGGGCCACGCCGAGATCGTCGACGGCATGTACCAGGACGGCTTCAACGATCCGCTCTCCAAGCTGGTGATGGGCGAGACCGCCGAGGAGCTCGCCGCCGAGATGGGGATCGACCGCGCCGCCTCCGACGCCTGGGCCCTGGAGAGCCAGCGCCGCTGCGAGCGGGCCCGCGGCGAGGGGCGCTTCGAGAGCGAGATCGTCCCGGTGAAGGTCGCCGGCAAGAAAGGGGACGTCACGGTCTCCACCGACGAGCACCCCCGCGACGGCGTGACCCTCGAATCGCTCGCCAAGCTGCCGGCCGTCTTCCGCAAGGGGGGCGCGGTCAGCGCCGGCAACGCCTCGGGGATCACCGACGGCGCCGCGGCGATCGTGGTCGCCTCGCGGGCCGCCGCCAAAGAGCTGGGGCTTCCCGTGGTGGCCCGGCTGGTGGGCTGGGAGGTGGTCGGGGTCGACCCGCGCATCATGGGGATCGGCCCGGTGCCCGCCGTCCGCAAGCTGCTGGAGAAGACCGGCCTCGACAAGGGGGCGATCGACGAGGTCGAGCTCAACGAGGCCTTCGCCGCCCAGGTGCTCGCCTGCAACCAGGAGCTGGCTTTCGACGACGCCCGCCTGAACCCGGACGGCGGCGCCATCGCCCTGGGGCACCCCATCGGCGCCACCGGCACGCGCATCCTGGTCACCCTCCTCCACGGCATGGAGAAGCGGGGCCTGGAGCGGGGGATCGCCACCCTCTGTGTCTCCGGCGGCATGGGGGTCGCGGCGCTGGTCGAGCGGGAGGCGGCGTGAACGAACCCCGCCGCGTCCTCGTCTCCACCTCGACCGACGAGCGGGCCGCCCCCTACCTGGAGGCGCTGGCCGCGGCCGGCATCCCCGAGGAGGCGCTCCAGGTGGTGACCCCGTTCACCGAGAGGTCGGACGCCACCGAGGCCGTGGCGCTCGTCCTCTGTGGCGGCGTGGACATCGATCCCGCGCGCTACGGCGAGGCGATCCGCCCCGATGCCGAGGTCGAGCTCAACGTCGAGCGCGACGAGCTCGAATGGGCCCTCCTCGACCTCGCCCGCGAGCGCCGGCTGCCGGTCTGGGGGGTCTGCCGGGGGATCCAGGTGCTCAACGTCTACCTCGGCGGCACGCTCTGGCAGGATCTGCCGACGCAGGTTCCCAGCCCGATCGATCACAGCCAGACGGAGC
>JAICSG010000926.1 GCA_025937035.1 Thermoanaerobaculia bacterium
GCTTCCGCTTCGACGACTCGATCTTCGCCTCCGGCTGCCGCCCCGAGCTGGCCCCCGGCGGCCGCCTGCCGGCGCGCACTCCGGAGTGGGAGGCGGTCAACGTCCCCGGCCTCTACTTCGCGGGCGTGCTCGCCCAGGCGAACGGCTTCGAGAAGCACCCCTCGGGCCTCATCCACGGCTTCCGCTACAACGTGCGCGCCCTGTTCCGGATGCTGGAGATCAAGCACCACCGCCGCGACTGGCCGTCGCGCGAGATCGAGCCGACCCCCGAGGGGCTGGTCGAGGCCACCCTCGCCCGCCTCAACCGCTCGTCCGCCCTCTGGCAGCAGCCCGGCTTCCTGCACGACGTGATCGTGGTCGACGAGGACTGGAACGCCGCCTGTTATATGGAGGAGATGCCGCTCGCCTACATCCGCCAGGGGGAGATCGGGCAGAGCGGCCACTACTACACGATCTCGCTGGAGCGCGGGGAAGGCCTCCATCCGGTGGTCCGGCGCTGGAGCGGCGGCCAGCTCATCTCCGAGCGGCACCTCCCCGAGGACCTCTTCGGCGAATGGAAGAAGCCCGAGACCCACGCCGCCCCGCTGCGCTACTTCTACATGCAGCAGCTCCTGGAGATCGCCGACCTGGAGGACGCCGGCTATGAGGGTATGACGGTCGATAGGGAGATTCAGCAACCCCAGCGGATGTTGCGGATCGTGTAGGGGGGCGTGGATCTGCGGCTCCATGCTTTATGATGGAGCCATGAGCCGCCTGCCCTACGTTTGGGACTACGACATTGACGAGGAGACCTTCCAGGCCTTGCTCGACGGAAGGACCCAACTTGGACGGCTGGACCGGGATTGGGCGGCGGTGAGGCTTCTCGAGCATGCGCCCTACCGTGAGATCGTCCGCCGCTTGGGCTTCCGCGGGATCATCGAGGGCTGGCCCGCCTGGCGGTCCCGGATTCGCTCCCAAAGCCGGAGGCGGGGTTTCGATTTCCTCGCCGATTGGCTGCCGCGCCGCCATCCGGAGCTCCTCGAAAGAGACCGGGATGTCCATCGGTCCCATGGATAAGACCTTCTATTTCGACAAGCTTTACCCGCTTCAGGATCAGGTTCTCAGAATTCTGCAAGGGGCCGAGACAGGCTTCTACCTCACGGGAGGAACCGCCGCGTCGCGCGGATATCTCACCATCGCCTCTCGGACGACCTCGATTTCTTCGTCAATGACGACAGCCGGTTTCTTCTCTGGGCGGAGCGCTGGATCCAGGCTCTGACCGAACAGCCCGGCTCGACTTTAAACGTTCTGATGAGAGAAGAGCGGTTCGTCCGTCTGAATCTGGTTCGAGAGGATGTCCAGCTCAAGATCGAGATGGTAAACGACGTGCCCGCCCATGTCGGAGATCTCGTGATGCATCCTGTCTTGGGCCGGCTGGACAGCGCCGAGAACATCCTGGCGAACAAAGTGACGGCTCTTATCGATCGCGAAGAGCCCAAGGATCTTGCCGACATCTGGGGATTCTGTCGCCGGTTGGGACTGTCCCTTTCGGCGGCGTTGGAAGGAGCCCAGGGAAAGGCCGCCGGCATTTTCCCCGTCGACGTCGCCAGGCTCCTCTGCACGGCCAACCGCAAGGACTGGGAGCTGATACGCTGGATCGAGGCACCGGAGCCGAATCAATTTCTCGACGACTTGAGAGAGCTCGGGGAAGCTCTCATCCTGCCTTAGCTCCCACATCCACCACCAACCCCGTTTGCAGCCGGCTCTCCATCTCGGGTGTGGGGTTGAGATGGACCTCGATCAGGACCATCTGGGAGGCGGCGTCCACCTCGGGGGCGATGCGCTGGATTGTGCCCGGGATCTTGATCCCCAGGGTACGGACGGTCACCGTGACCGGCTGGCCCTGGGTGAGGCGCCGGGCCTCCTCGGGGGGGACGGCGGCGCGCACCAGGAGATCCCCGGCGCTGATCAGGCGCACCACCGGCGTGCCGGGGCCCACCACCGCCCCGGGATCGGCGAAGCGCTCGGCCACGCGGCCTTCGAAGGGGGCGCGGATCTGATTGCGGGAGAGGCTGGTCTCGAGCTGCTTCACCCGCGCCGCCTGCTCGGCCACCCGCTGGCGGGCCACCTCATAGGCCGCGGTGGCGGTCTTGGCCTGGAGCTCCGCCTGCGCCAAGTCCTCGCCGGAGAAAAAATCGGGGTTTTTCTTCCGGCGGTCGTTGCGGGCCTTAGCCTCGTTCATCTCGGCCAGCGCCCGCTGCTCGTCCGCCTGGGAGCCGCGCAGCACCGACCGGGCCATTTCCAGGTCTTGGGTCGCGAGGCTGGTGTCCAGGATTGCGATCGGATCCCC
>JAICSG010000822.1 GCA_025937035.1 Thermoanaerobaculia bacterium
CCGCGGCGTCCGCTCCCAGCCGGCGGGCGAGGCCGAGCCGCTCTTCCAGGGGATCGGAGACGAGGACCCGGAGATCCGGATGGACCGCCTTGAGCACCAGGAGATGGAGGAGCCCCATGCCGCCGGCGCCCAGGATGGCGGCGGAGCCGGGCGGCGGAGCCGTCTCGGCCAGGCGGGCGTGGCGGATGCCGCGCAGCACGCAGGCGGCCGGCTCCAGGAAGACGCCGGCCTCGTCCGAAATGTGGGCAGGGAGGCCGAAAGCCGCCTGGCGCACGGCGCGCTCGCGCACCAGCACCCATTCGGAGAATCCACCCGGCACGAGGAGGTTCTCGCGGAAGGCGGGGCATTGCGGCTCCTCGCCGCGCCGGCAGAGGGCGCACTCACCGCACGCCGCGTGATGGGGGACGGCGACGCGGTCCCCGAGGGCGAACCCGGCCACCCCCTCGCCCAGGGCCGCCACCGTGCCCACGATCTCGTGGCCCAGCACCGCGCCGGCCGGGGCGGTGCCATGGCGCAGCTTGAAGAGATCGGTGCCGCAGAGCCCCGCGCAGCGCAGGCGCAGGAGCATCTCGCCGGGGCCGGGCGCGGGCCGCGGACGGGTCTCGATCCGCACACCCCCCTCCGCGGCGCAGGCGGCCACGGTAGTCGTATCGGTCCGGGGTGGAGCGGTGGTCTCCATGCGTGGGGAATCGTAGTGGCAGGGTAGAATGAATGTCCATGCCATCCCGCCGTCGCGCCGTCCGCCGGCCCCGCCGCGTCCAGGTCCACTTCTGGCGGCAGGGCGATTCCACCCCTTACATCGGCTATACCACCAATATCTCGCTCACCGGGATGTTCATCGCCACCAACAGCCCGGTCACGTCCGGCTCGCGGATCCGCATCGAGGTGATCGACCGTGACCGGGGGTTCATGATGGAAGGGGTGGTCGCCCACGCGCGGAAGACCCCGGTGGAGCTGGCGCGCCTCAACCAGTCGGGGATGGGGGTGCGGTTCCTCTCCGTGGAGGAGCTGGTGCGGGAGCTGATCCCGGCCGGCGTCGCCGAGACCGAGGAGGTGCCCCGGGAGGCCGCCCCCCGGCCGGGGCCTCCGGTGCCGCCGCCGACCGAGCCCATGCCCGCCGCCGCTCCTCCGCCGAAGCCGGCCCCGCCGCCTTCCCAGCCCGTCGCGGTGACCGCTCCCAGGCCGGTCGTGATCGTGCCGCCGCCATCGCCGCCGCCGCGCCGGCCGCCGGTCCCGGTGGAGCCCTCCGGCGGATCGTTCACCGTGCGCTTCTCGGGCGTCGAGGAGTTTCTGGAGGTCTACCGCCGGGACATCCTGCAGGGGGGGCTCTTCGTCTCGACCCGCTACCCCGCGCGGCTCCAGGAGACGGTCAACGTCGAGCTCTACCCGCCGGGCCTGGTGGTGGACCCGGTGGTGGTGCGGGCGCGGGTGGTCCAGCGTTTCGAGCCGCAGTCCGAGACCGGGAGCCCCAACCTGCTGTCCGGCATGGGGCTGGAGCTGCTGGACGTGCCGAGCCTGCTGGAGCGTCTGTCGCCGGTGATCGAGCGGCTGCGGGGGCTTCAGCTCCGGCCTCCGGCGGTGTGAGAGCGGGCCTGCTACAATCCGCCCGCTATGCGGAAGTGGAGCTTGACGGCGATCGCCGTTCTGGCGGGGCTCCTGCTCGCCGCGGCGCCGCCGCCGGCTCGCAAGACCCCCGCTCCGTCCCGACCTGTTTCCCGGCCTTTTTCCCGGGACATTGTCCTCATCACCATCGACACCCTGCGGGCCGACGCCTTAGGCTTCGCCGGCAACAAGCGGGCGCAGACCCCCGTGCTCGACCGCCTGGCCTCGCAGGGAAAAGTCTTCAGCAACGCCCACGCCCATAACGTGGTGACGCTGCCCTCGCACACCAACATCCTCACCGGCCTCTACCCGTTCCAGCACGGGGTGCGCGACAACACCGGGTTCAAGCTCAGCGCCAAGATCCCGACCCTGGCGACCGTCCTGCACGGCGCGGGCTACGCCACCGGCGCCTTCGTGGGCGCCTTTCCCCTCGACTCCCAGTTCGGGCTCGACCACGGCTTCGACGTCTACGACGACCACTATCCCAAGGGGTCGAACGAGGCCGAGTTCGTGCTCCCCGAGCGGCGTGGGGACGAGGTGGTGCGCCTGGCGCTCGGCTGGTGGAAGGCCCACGCCAGGAAGCCCCGCTTCCTCTGGGTCCACCTCTACGACCCGCACGCCGCCTACGAGCCGCCCGAGCCGTTCGCCTCCCGCTTCAAGGACAACCCCTATCTGGGCGAGGTCGCCGCCGCCGACTCCTTCCTGGCGCCGCTCCTCGGGCCGTTCCTGGACGGCAGGGAGAAGCCCGCGCTGGTGGTGGTCACCGGCGATCACGGCGAGGCCTTGGGCGACCACGGCGAGCAGACTCACGGCCTCTTCGCCTACGAGGCCACGCTCAAGGTGCCGCTGGTGGTCTGGGGCCGGGGCGTGGCGCCGGGGCGGGACGCCCGCTCGGCGCGGCACGTGGACATCTTCCCGACCGTGCTCCAGGCCGCCGGGGTGGCGCCGCCGGCCGGCCCCCCCCGCCGGCCGGGACGCTCGCTCCTCGGGCCCCCGGACGCCGGGGATTCCTACATCGAGTCGCTCTCGTCCGCGCTCAACCGGGGGTGGGCCCCCCTGCGCGGCCTGCTGCGCGGCGGC
>JAICSG010000659.1 GCA_025937035.1 Thermoanaerobaculia bacterium
AAGGAGATTTCCCATGGCTCATTGGAACGGCAAGCGCGTCGTTCTCGCCTTAGGTATGTCCGCTGTCGTCCTTACGGGTTGCCGTGTACGGCAAGGAGGGGGGATGAATGCAGAGAATGAGCCGGTCCGGCTCCAGCCGGGGCATCCGGTCACCCGGACCCTTTCGGGTGGGAAGGCCCACACCTATCTCGTGGCGCTGAAGGCCGGCCAGTACGTCCGTCTGGCCGCCGAGCAGAAGGGGATCGACGTGGTCCTCCGCCTCCTGGCGCCGGACGGCAAACACCAGATCATCTCGGTGGACAGCCCCAATGGCGCCCAAGGCCCCGAGCGGGCGTCGGAGGTGGCGGCGGCCACCGGCGACTACCGGGTCGAGGTGAGATCGGACACCGCAACGGACAAGCCCGGCCAGTACGAGATGCGGATCGAGGAGCTCCGGCCGGCGACCGAGCGCGACCGGACGCGGGTGGCGGCGGAACGGGTCTTCGCCGAGGGGGAGAATCTACGGCGGCAGAAATCCTGGGATAAGGCGATGGAGAGCTACCGGCGGGCCCAGGGGCTCTGGCGCTCGCTGAGCGATCGCGGCGGGGAGGCGCAGGCGCTGTACCGGATCTGCGCGATGTACGAGAAGCAGGGGGATGGCGATCGGGCCCTCGACGCCGTCGGCCAGTCGATCGCCGGCTTCCAGGCGGCCCGGGACCTCCGCGGCGAGGCGGCCGCGCTCAACCATCGCGGGACTCTGCTGAGATCCCGGGAGCAGAACGGCCCGGCTCTGGAGTCCTACCAACAGGCTCTGGAGCGCTTCCGCAAGTTGGAGGATCTCCACGGGCAGGCGAGCGCTCTCAACAATATCGGCGAGGTCAGTTTCTATCTCGGCAGGATGCGCCTGGCGGTCGAGGCCTACACGGAGGCCTCGGACCTCTGGAAACGTCTCAACGATATGGCGAGCCAAGGCACAACGCTTTTCAATCTGGGGAAGGCCTACATGGAGGAGGGGAGGCCCGAGGAGGCGCGGGACGCCCTGGAGGCCTCCCGCCAGGTCGCGGAGCGAAGCGGAGACAAGGACCGCCTCGCCAACAGGTTGAGCAACCTTGGAGAGCTCGACCAGCGCGAGGGCCGTCTCGCCGAGGCTCGGGCCAACCTGGAGAAGGCGCTCGCTCTCCAGCGGCAGATCGGCGATGAGCGGGGGCAGGCGGAGACCCAGGCCAGCCTGGGAACGGCGCTGCTCAAAGCCGGCGACCTGGAGGGCTCCTGGCAGGCGCAGAGCGCGGCGCTGGCTCTCTTCCGCAAGCTCGGGGACCGGTCGGGAGAAGGGATCGCGCTGTCGAATCTGGGGCGCGTGAGCTATGCCCGAAAGCAGGACCGGGATGCCGTGGCGCGCCAGCGGGAGGCGCGGGCGGCCTTCGAGAGCGTCGGCGACCGCCAGGGCATCGCGCTGAGCCGCTTCGGCGCCGCCCGCTCGCTGGCCCGCCAGGGGGACCTCGCGGGAGCGCGCCGGGAGCTGGAGCCCGCCCTCGACCTCGTCGAGAGCCTGCGTGGCGAGGCCCCGGGCCTGAGCTTCCGTTCCTCCTACTTCGCCTCCAAGCAGCACTACTGGGACCTTTACGTGGAGATCCTCATGCAATCGCACGAAGAGAAGCTGGCCTTGCAGGCTTCCGAGCGCCGCAGCGCCCGCGGCCTCCTCGACGCGCTGGGAGAGACCCGCGCGGCGGTGGAGAGCCAGGCCGCCCCCGCGCTGGCGGCCGAGATCCAGGACGTCGAGCAGAGACTGCGGGCGGCCGAGGAGAAGCGCTCCACGCTCCTGGCTGCCCATGGAGATGCCGCCGCCCTGGCGGCGATCGAGGGGGAGATCCGCTCTCTCCTCACCCGGCAGGACGTGCTGAGGAACCGGATGAACGAGCGGAGCCCCGGGGCCGCCGAGCTGGCGCCGCCGGCTCCGCTGGCCGTGGATGACATCCAGAAGCACCTGCTCGATCCCGACACCCTCCTCCTCGTCTACTCCCTGGGCGAGGAGCACGGCTACCTCTGGGCCGTCTCGCCGCGGTCGGTCACGGCCTACACCCTTCCCGGGCGCGAGCAGATCGAGGCCGTGGCGCGGCAGCTCCTGGAGGCTCTGCCGCAGGCCAGCGGCGAGGCGCAGGCTTCCGGGCAGCGGGCCGCCAAAGCGCTGTCCGATCTGGTGCTGGCGCCGGCCGCGGAGCGGATCGCCAGCTTCCACCGCCTCCTCGTCATGGGGGACGGCGCCCTCCAACTCGTCCCCTTCGCGGTATTGCCAGACCCGGCGCCGCGGGAGAAGGCCGCCGGAAGAGATCGCCTCCTGGTGGAGGGGCACGAGCTGGTCGACCTCCCCTCCGCCTCCGTGCTCTCGCTGCTGCGGAGCCGCGAGCCGAAGGCGCGCAAGCCGCTGGAGGAGCTGAAGATCGCGGTGATCGCCGACCCCGTGTTCCGCGCCGACGATCCGCGGGTCCAGGGGGCGCGCCCGCCCGCCGTCCCCCCGCCGCTCCCCGCCGAGCTGAGCCGCTCTGCCAGGGACGTGGGGCTGGATCAGCTCGACCGGCTCCCCTACACGCGGGAGGAGGCGGAGTCGATCCTGGATCTGGTGAAGAAGGAGAAGGGGACGGCGTTTCCGGCCTTCGACTTCGACGCCACCCGGGATCTGCTCACCAGCGGCAAGCTGCGCGGCTACCACGTCCTCCACATCGCCACGCACGGCCTGCTGGACAGCCGGCAGCCGGAGCTCTCCGGGATCGCCTTCTCCATGGTCGATCCCACGGGGGCGCCGCGGGACGGCTTTCTGCGCCTCCACGAGATCTACAACCTCGACCTCGGAGCCGGCCTGGTGGTGCTGAGCGCCTGCGAGACCGGGGCGGGCAAGGAGGTGCGTGGGGAAGGGCTGGAGGGACTCACGCGCGGCTTTCTCGCCGCCGGCGTGCCCCAACTGGTGGTGAGCCTCTGGGACGTGGGGGACCGGAGCACGGCGGAGCTGATGAAACGTTTCTATTACCAGCTCCTCGAAAAGGGCCGCCCTCCGGCCGAGGCGCTGCGGCAGGCCCAGCTCTCGATGCTCGCCGAGCCGGCGTGGAGCCAGCCCCGCCAATGGGCCGGGTTCGTCTTCCTGGGCGACTTCGGCCGCCGGTTGGACGGCAGCGTCGAGACCACCGATTCGGGAGGGGTGGTGGAGTCCAAGAAAGCCGGCAGCGATCTGCCGCCGCCGAAGGTGGGGCCCGACCACCGGCGGAAGAAGCCGGCGGGACCGCCGCCCCAGCCGGAGGAGATCCCGCGATGAAAAGGAAGCTCTTCTTCAACGGCATCGACGGC
>JAICSG010000594.1 GCA_025937035.1 Thermoanaerobaculia bacterium
CCCGGCCGCCACCTGGCCGGAGCAGCTCGCGGCCTACGAGCGCGGCCAGCCGGTGTTCGCCGTGCTCTCCGGCCTCGGCGTGGGATCGTGGCGGCCGGTGCACGGCTTCTGCGAGACGGCCGGAATCCCCTGCCTCTTCCCCAATACCGGCCTGCCGGTCACCGCTCCGCCCGGCGTCTATTCGCTCTATCTCTCCGCGGGATTGACGGTGGAAGCCCAGGCCCTCGCCCGGTATCTGCCGGAGTCTCCGGGACGGATCGTTCAGGTTTACCGGGACGTGGACGAAGGGCGTACCCCCGCCCGCGCGTTTCGCGATGCCCCGGGCGCCGCCGCGCGTCTCGAAGACCGGGCGATCCCGCCGGGCCAGGCGCTGACGCCCGCCTTCTGGAAGCGGCTGGTGGGGGAGACCCGGCCGGACACCCTCGTGCTCTGGCTGGATGAGAAAGACGCGGCCACGCTCGGGCCCGCCGCGGACGCCTTCGCTCCCGTCCGCCGGATCGTGCTCTCCGCGAGCCTGCTGGACGAGGGGGAGGCGGCCGTGCCGGCGGGGCTGCGGGAGAAGGTGCTGCTGACCTGGCCCTATGCCCTGCCGGGGCACGAGGAGCCGCTGATCTATCGCGTCCGCGCCTGGATGCGCGCGCGGGGGATCGAACGGACCCACGAGCGCCTTCAGCTCGCCACCTGGCTCGCGCTCGCGGTGGCCGACCATTCGCTCACCCATCTCGTGGAGAATTTCTCGCGCGACTTCTTCGTCGAGAGCGTCGAGGAGGAGGCGGAGAACGCGCTCGATCCGGGGCTCTTCCCCTCGCTCAGCCTCGGCCCCGGCCAGCGCTACGCCTCCAAGGGCTGCTACGTCGTCCGGCTCGCGGAACCGCCGGGCGGGGTGGAGGCGGTGAGCGGCTGGATCGTGCCGTGAGGACCTGAGATAGGATGTGAGGCCATGCGGGCGGCCTCATGAAGATCCTGATCTTCGGCGCCACGGGCTCGGCGGGCGGCAGCGTCCTGCGCGCCTGCCTGGCCTCGCCGGCGGTGGCGGAGGTGCGCGCCGTCGTGCGCCGGCCCCTCTCGCTGGATGATCCGAAGCTCCGCGTCTTCGTGCACGGCGATTTCCTGGACTATTCGAAAATCGTGGACGCCTTCGCGGGCGTGGACGCCTGCCTCTTCTGTCTCGGCATCTCGGCCACGCAGGTCTCGGGCGAGGTGGAATATCGCCGGATCACTCACGATTTCGCGCTCGCCGCCGCCCGCGCCCTGCGCGCCGGGAGCCCCGAGGCCACGTTCCATTTCATCAGCGGCCAGGGCTCCAAAGTGGAGAGCCGCTTCATGTGGGCGCGGGTCAAGGGGGAGACCGAGAAGGATCTGATCGCCGAGGTCGCCGCGGTCTGCTGGCGTCCGGCCGCCATCGACGGCGTGCCGTCCCGGAGCGAGCCCAAGATGTTCAAGATCCTGCGGCCGCTGTTCCGCCTGTTGAGCCCTTTCCGAAACCTTTATATCAGGGGCGAGGACCTGGGGCGGGCCATGCTGCTGGCGGCGAGGGAGAGCATGCGGGGGCGGATTCTTGAGAACCGGGACATCCGCGACCTCGCCGACCGGGCCGAGGGCCGGGTTTGAGTCTCCAGCGCCGCCGCGCGATCCTTGGCGCCGCCGCGCTCACGGCGCTTCTCGCGCCGGGGACGATCCACATGATCTACCGGTCCGGGGCCGTTCTCTCCGACGCCCGCCGCTGGGCGAGGCTCACGCCCGCGGAGGCCCGGCGCCGGGCCTTCGGCGCGGCCTATGTGGACGCCGTCGAGGCCATCCGGCGCCAGCTTCCCGAGGACGCCTGGTATCTGCTCGTCCCGCCCAGCGACTCCGAGGAGACCGGCTGGGCGGTCTGGCTGCGGCATGACCTCGCGCCGCGCCGGCCGATCCTGATCGAGGGCCGGGCCGGGCGTGGATTCCACACCGCCAACGGCGCCGCTCCGCCGCGAAGGGTGCGCTGGGCCGTGCTGCCCGGCGACGGCGGCTTGCCGGTGCTCCTGGCGCGAGAAGAGGCCCTCGCCCGCTTGAGGGCCCGCGGCGGGCCATGACGCCGGAGATCGCGGCCCAGGCTCTCACGGCGGTCTCCCTGTTCCTGGGAGCGGGTCTCGGCCTGACCCTCTGCCTGCCGGGGCTCGCCAGGACCGGCCTGGCCGGCCGCCTGGGCTTCGCTTGGCCGCTGGGTGTGGCCTGGACCGGGCTGTTCCTCTACGCCGCCTCGCACTTCGCCCGGCTGCCTCTCGACGGTCCGCTGGTCTACCTCGCGGCGTTCCTCCCGCTGGCGGCGGGATTGGGGGTGGCCGTCCGCCTGCTGGCCCTGAGAAGGTGGAAAATGCCCGCGCCGCGGCCCGCCCGGAGCCCGCTCTGGACGGCCGCCTGGGTGGGGCTCACGCTGCTCGCGCTCCTCGTCTCCACGGCGGTCCTGGCGAACGCGCTCACCCATCCCCTGGAGGACTGGGACGGCCGCATGACCTGGACGGCGCAGGCGATGTTCGTCCGCGACGCGGGCACCGTGGACGCGGAGGTCCTGCGCTCCCGGAAGAGCTTCATCAGCCATCCGCGCTATCCGCTCCTGATGCCGCTCACCCAGGTCGCGGCCCTGGAGGCCACCGGGAGCGACGACGAGCGGATCGTCCGGGCCCTCTACGCGATGTTCTTTCCTGCCCTCGTTCTGCTGATCCTGGAGGCCGGCCGGCGCTGGGCCGGCTGGCGCGCGGCGCTCCTCACGGCGCTCGTCCTGCTCACGATCCCCTGGATTCCGTTCGATCCGGAGGGAGGCGCGACCGGCGCCTACAGCGACCTCCCGCTGGCCTGTTTCTTCGGCGGTGGCCTCCTGCTGCTCCTGCGGGCCCGTCCGCGGGCCTCGGACGGTCTCGCCGCGGGATTGCTGCTCGCGGCGGCCCTGCTCACCAAGAACGAGGGGCTGCCCGAGGTCCTGATCGCGCTCGCCCTGGCGGCCCTCAGCGCGGGGATCGCCCTGCTCCGGCGGCGGCGCGCGGGGCGGTCGCGTCTGCTGGCGACGGCCCTGGCCGGCGGGCTGTGCATCGCCGCGCTGTGGCTTCTGATCTCCTGGCGCTCACCCATCCCGAACCGCTACGACGAGTCCTATTTCGAAACCTTGTCGATCGCCTCGTACGTGAGCAACCTGGCCTCGCCGCGGCCGTTCCAGACGATCCCGGTGATCGCCCGCCGGATGCTCGATCCGACCCTCTGGAGTCTCTTCTGGTGGCTGGCGCCGGTGCTCTTCGTGGCGGCGGCCCCCTCGTTCCGGCGCCCGCCCACCGCCTACCTGGCCGCCGCCGCGGCTGTGCCCCTGCTGGCGGCCTGGTCCGCCTACGCGCAGGTCCCGGCGACGGTCTACTACGCGACCGTCACCTGGAACCGGCTGCTGCTGCAGGCGTGTGTGCCGGTGTTTGGGTTGGTGGGGGTGGCGGTGAGGAGGTTGCTGGGCCTGAAGTGGCGGTCGCGGAGCCTGCCGCCCCTTCGGGGCTGACCCTCACTCCCCACCCCCTCTCTCCCCGCCTCCCCCCCGCCTGACGGGAGAAGAGGGAGAAGAGGGCCGGGGTGATGAGGGCCAACGGTCCGGGGACGCCGAAGCTGGCTAC
>JAICSG010000364.1 GCA_025937035.1 Thermoanaerobaculia bacterium
CCCGGGCCTATCTGGCGCGCAAGGCGATGCTCGCCCTCTCCCATCCGCGCAGCCTGCGCCGCGCCCTGGGACGTGCCCGCAATCTCCGGCAGGTGGCCTCCCTGGAGGATCGCCTCTCCGCCTCCCTCGGCGGCCCGGCCCCGGCTCTCCATCCGGTCGAGCACCACCTGGCCCACGTGGCGTCCGCCTTCTACTGCTCGCCGTTCGAGGAGGCGATGTGCCTGACGGTGGACGGCTTCGGCGACTTCGTCTCGACCATGATGGCGGTGGGGCGCGGCAACGCGATCGAGGTGCTCGACCGGGTCCATTTCCCCCACTCGCTCGGCCTCTTCTACACGGCGGTCACCCAGCACCTGGGCTTCCCGGGGTTCGGCGACGAGTACAAGGTGATGGGCCTCGCGGCCTATGGCGAGCCCTCCCTCGCCGCTCAGGTCGGCCGGATGGTCCCGCCGCGGCCGGACGGCACCTTCGCCCTCGACCTGCGCTACTTCCGCCACCTCTCCGAGGGGGTGGACATGACCTGGGAGGACGGCTCGCCGGAGCTGGGGCTGATCTACACCCCGGCGCTCGCGGAGCTCCTGGGCCCGCCACGCCGGCCGGACGAGGAGCTGACCCAGCGCCACAAGGACCTCGCCGCCTCCCTCCAGAAGGTCTATGAGGACCGCTTCTTCGCCCTGGTGAATGCCCTCCAGCGCCGCACCGGCCTCAAGCGCCTGGCCCTCGCGGGCGGCTGCGCCATGAACTCGCTCGCCAACGGCAGGCTGTTCGAGAGGACCGATGTGGAGGACGTCTTCATCCAGTCCGCCGCCGGGGACGCCGGCACCTCGCTCGGCGCGGCGCTCTACGTCCATCACGCCGTGCTGGGAGCGCCGCGGAACGGCTTCGTGATGGAGCACTCCTACTGGGGCCCGGCCTACGGCGAGGACGAGATCCGCCGGGCGCTCGCGACGGCGATCCCCGGCTCCGGCGGCCTGGACGGCGCCTGGGGGGAATTCCACGTCGAGACGGTGCGCGACGAGGAGGCCCTGGCGGACCGTACCGCCGAATCGATCGCGCAGGGGGACGTGGTCGGCTGGTATCAGGGGCGCTCGGAGTGGGGGCCCCGCGCTCTCGGCAACCGCTCCATCCTGGCCGACCCGCGGCGTGCGGATATGAAGGACGTCCTCAACCTCAAGATCAAGCGCCGGGAGTCCTTCCGCCCGTTCGCCCCCTCGGTGCTGGAGGAACGGACGGGCGACTGGTTCACCATCGACTACCCCGATCCGTTCATGATCAAGGTCTACCCGATCCGGCCGGAGAAGCGGCCGCTCGTCCCGGCGGTGACCCACGTCGACGGCACCGGCCGCCTCCAGACCGTCTCCCGGCGGGCCAACCCCCGCTACTGGAAGCTGATCTCCGCCTTCGAGCGCCGCACCGGCGTCCCCATGGTGCTCAACACCTCGTTCAACGAGAACGAGCCGATCGTCAACACCCCCGCCGAGGCGCTCGACTGCTTCCTGCGCACCCGCATGGACCGGCTGGTGCTCGGGGACGTGGTGATCCGCCGGACGTGATGAAGACCTTCGTCCTCCCGGGCCTGCTGATCCTCTCACTGCTCGCCTTCGGGGTCTCCATCTTCCCCATCCCTTCGGGAGATTCCCACGCTTTCGTCCCCCCGGCCCTGCTCTTGAAGGCCGGGGGCGGGCTGCGCAATCCGATCTCCGGGCTGGCCCGCGAGCTCGATCCCACGGGCCAGGCGCGCTATCTCCAGTACCCGCCCCTCTTCCCCTGGATCGTGGCGGCGCTGATGGCGCGGCCCACCCCCTCGGCCGCCTTCCTGGCGATCGCCGGTCTCAACGTAATCAACGTGGTCCTCTGCGTCCTCCTGTTCGCCCGCGCGGCCGGACCTGGACGGCTCGCCACCGCCGCCGCGGCCCTCCTCGGCATCGCCACCCTTCTGGTGGGCGAGCAGACGGGACGCCCCGAGGTGCTCGCCACGCTCTGGGTCCTGCTGGCGATCCACCTCCATCTCGTCCTGCCACTGGAGCGATCGTGGTTGCCCGTGGGGGTGATCCTGGGGCTTTTGGGCGCCACCCATCCCGTGGGGGCGCTCCTGCTCGGGCTGCTGGCCGTGATGGCCCATGCGGCCCGGCTCCCCACCGGCAGGGCCCTGGGGAGGTCCGCCGGGACGCTCGCGGTCTCCCTGGCGGTCTTCGCGGGCATCCTGGCGGTGAGCCCGTACGGCCTCCGGGAGACCCTGGAGGGGCTCCGCCGGCACGGTGGCGCGGTGGCCGCCCGCGGCTCCCAGGGGACGCTGATTCCCTACTGGATCACCAACCCCGGCGGCACCCTCTACGCCCTCCCGTACCTGCTCCTGATCGCCCTCCTGGCCTGGCGCGCCGCGCGCCGGGAGCTCCCCGTGCGCTCCCCGGCGCTGCTCGCGGCGGTCCTCCTGCCGCTCCTCGCCGTGGCCTGGCGCACCGGGGTCCAGGTCCCCGAGCTCTCCTACAACGTGCTGCTCTTCGCCCCCGCCGTGTTCGCGGCCAACCTGCGCCTGGCGGGCGGAGAGGCGGGGCGGTGGCCGGACCGTGGAGCGGCGCTGGCCCACGGCCTGACCGGCCTGGGCTACCTGCGGCAGCTCGTCCTGTTCGGGCTCTTCCTGACCCAGGGGATCCCCCTGGCGGAGGCCCGGGGGGCCTTCCGGCGCCTCCCGGCGCAGGCGCGGGTGGCGGTGACCCCCTCCCTCTGGGTCGTGGCCGAGGACTACGAGCGGATGACGGTCTTCCCCCTGGCCGAAGGCCCCCGCGCCGGCCAGGACGCGGTGATGGTCCAGCAGAGCTACACGGGCCTGACCTCCCCTCCGCCCCTCCCGGGCTACCGCATGGTGGAGAACCGGTTCCTTCCGCGCCCCGGCCGCCTGCTCGGGATCAAGGTGGCCAACACGGTGCCCGGCTATGGCTACGCGGTCTACCGCCCTGATCCGGAGGCGAGCCGGTGAGCCTGAGGACCCTCCGTCTCCTCACGGTCCTGGTGACCACCCTGGTGGGCCTGGGGCTCGCGGAGCTGGTGGCCCGGGAGACCTATGGCGAAGGGTTCAACATCCTCGTCGACCCCTACGAGGACCACTCGTACCGCCCCTTCCTGGAGTACGAGCAGGTCTGGGGGGACCGCAAGATCCGCTTCTACACCAACTCTCTGGGCTGGAAGGACGGCCGGCCGGGCCGGGTGGTCGAGAAGCGGCCGGACCGCGAGCGGATCGTGGTCCTGGGGGACTCCTTCGCCGAAGGGGTCGGCTACGTCCAGGAGCAGACCTTGAGCGGGGTCGTCGAGCGTACGCTGAATGCGGCCGGCCGGCCCTGCGAGGTGCTCAACGGCGGACGGTCCTCCTACTGCCCGCTCCTCGAGTACCAGCGCCTGAAGAAATTCCTCAACGCCGGCTACCACGCGGACACCGTCGTGCTGCTCTACGACGTCTCGGACGTCCAGGACGAGATCTACTACACCTCCCGCTACCAGTACTCCCCTTCGGGCGAGCCCGAGCGGTTCCGGGGCTGGAGGTACCACCCCTGGATGCGGGCCCTGTACAACCATTCGGCGCTGGTGCGGTCGCTCCGGCGGTGGACCCAGCATCCGGAGACCTCCGTCCTCCATGCCGGCCCCCAGGTCCAGGTGGAGGGGAAGCCCCCGGAGATCCCGCCCGAGCTCAAGCCCGGAGCGCCGCCGATCACCGCGCAACGGCTCGTCCAGCTCTCCCCCTGGGCCTTCGGCGTGCTACGGAACAACTGGATGGTCCACCCCGCGAGCCTGGCCGGCTGGGCGGAGGACGGCCTGCGGTCGAGCTTCGCGAGCCTGCGGCGCATCCAGCGACTCACCCGCGAGCACGGCATCCGCCTGGTGATCGTGATCTATCCCATCCCCCAGATGCTCTACACCCGCGAGGACCCCGCCTATTACGCCGTGCTCAAGCGGACCTTCCCACGGGGGTTTGCGGACCGCGAGGTGATCCTGGGCACGCGGCCGGGTCCCCTCGTGACCGAGTACGAGCGGCGGGTCCAGGACTTCTGCCGCCAGCAGGGGATCGAGCTCCTCGACCTGATCCCGGACTTCCAGCGCGTCCCGGAGTGGCACCGGCTGTACATCCCCGGCGACCTCCACTTCAACGAGCGCGGGCACGAGCTCGCGGGGGAGCGGATCGCCGAGGCTCTGCGGTCCTCCGGCCCTTTGCCGTTTCGCTCTTCCCGATTACACTAACCCGGCCATCCCGGATATTTTCGCTTGCGGCATCCCCGCGTGGAGACAGAGAGTATGGATTGGAATCAGAAGAAGGTCCTGGTCACTGGGGGTGCCTCGTTCATCAGCTCCCACCTGATCGATCATCTCGTCGAGAAGGGGGCGCGGTCGGTCCGCGTGGTCGACGACCTGACGAGTGGCCGCCTGGCGAACATCCAGGGGCACATCGACTCCGGAGTCGTCGAATTCCGCCAGGAGGACCTCCTCCACCCGGGCGTCGCCCAGAGCGCGGTCGAGGGGATCGACGTCGTCTTCCATCTGGCGGCGATCCACGGCGGGCGCGGCTTCGTGGACCTCCATCAGGCGGCCTGCGCCCAGAACCTGGCGATGGACGGCATCCTGGTCAAGGCCGCCTACGAGGCCGGGGTCGGGAAATTCGTCTTCGCCTCCTCCGGCTGCGTCTACCCGAACTATCTCCAGAACGACGTCACCAAGGAGCTCTACCTGACCGAGGAGATGGTCGGTCCTCCCTACGAGGCCGACAACATGTACGGCTGGGCCAAGCTGATGACCGAGATGACGCTGCGCGCCTATGCGCGGGACTTCGGCTTCAAGTCCGCCTCCTGCCGGTTCTTCACCGTCTACGGCGAGCGCGGGGTCGAGAACCACGCCGTGATCGCCATGATCGCCCGCGCCTTCGTGCGCCAGAACCCCTTCGAGGTCTGGGGGGACGGCACCCAGATCCGCAACTGGACCTACGTCGGCGACATCGTGAGCGGCATGGCGCTCGCCGCCGAAAAGATCGACGACGGCACCGCCGTCAATCTTGGAACGGAAGAACGCACGCGGGTGATCGACGCCGTCC
>JAICSG010000258.1 GCA_025937035.1 Thermoanaerobaculia bacterium
CCTCTTCTCCGCCGTAAGGTCCGGAGCCAGGAAAACCAGCAGGAGCGGCGACCGCGAGATGCCCGTCTGGGGCCAGGCCTTCCTGGAGCGGACCGATAACGAGGCGGACGTCCGGACCCAGGTCCATCAACTGACCGTCTTCCTCGACTCGATCCAGGAGAAGGGGCCGGCCAAAAAGAAGTAGAGCCGCGTGCTATCGTTCGGCCCGATGGTGAAACGGCTCTCTCTTCGCGTCTCCGGCCAGGGGCTTCACGAGGTGACGGACGAGGTGCGCGCGGCCGTGCGCGAGAGCGGGGCGCGGGAAGGGCTCTGCACGGTCTTCATCCAGCACACCTCGGCGAGCCTGACCATCCAGGAGAACGCCGATCCCTCGGCCCGGCGGGACCTGGAGACCTGGCTCAACCGCCTCGTCCCCGAGCGCGATCCCCTCTACACCCACACCGCCGAGGGGCCGGACGACATGCCCTCGCACATCAAGGCGGCCCTCACCGCCACCTCCCTCTCGATCCCCATCCTGGACGGCGACCTCGGCCTCGGCACCTGGCAGGGGATCTACCTCTGGGAGCACAGGCACCACGCCGGCGCGCGGAAATTGCTGGTGCATGTGGGCGAGTAAAAGCCCTAGGGGTAATACCCGCTGATCGTCCGCGCCTCCACCCCCGGCCGCCCCACCTCGACCCGGACCGCCCGGAAGGCCTCGCCCGGCCTGGTGTTGCTCGACTGGTAGGAGATGCGGTACCGCGAGCGCAGGTCGCGCTGGATCTCCTGATAGGCGCCGTCGAGCTCGTCCGTTCCGCGCACGAAGAAGCTCCGGCCGCCGGTCTCGGCCGCCAGCCTGGCGAGCTGCTCGGAGGCGCCCTCCCTGGGCAGGTCTATCCCGATCGTATAGACGGCGACACCGGCCCGGCGGGCGCTTTCGAGGGCGTCCCCGAAGCGGAACGAGCTGGTGTTGTCCTCACCGTCCGAGAGCAGCACGACCGCCCGTTGCCCCCGCGCTCCTCCCAGGTAGCACAGCGAGAAGATCAGGCTGTCGTACAGCGAGGTCTCGTCGTCCGCCGCCAGGCTGGCGAGGCCGTCCTCCAGCGCCGTGAGGTCCGAGGTGAGAGCCACCGCGATATGGGGAGAGCGGTTGAAGGTGATCACCGCCGCCTGATCGCGGGGCCGCAAGGTCCGCCGCAGGAACTGCAGCGCCGCCCGCCGGGTGGGCTCCAGCCGCGGCAGCATGGAGGCCGAGTTGTCGATCAGCGTCACCAGGCGCAAGGGGGTGTCCTCGACCCTCTCGACCTGGCGGACCGGCTGCCGCACGCCGTCCTCCAGCACCTGGAGATCCTGGGGGCCGATCCCCTCGACCGGCTTGCCCGACCGGTCGACCACGTTCGTGTAGAGCTCCACGAGACGGATGTCCATCCTCTCGGGCACCGCCGGAGAGTTGAGCACCTCCACGTCTTCGGCCGAGGTGCCGTCCGCCAGATAGGCCACGGCGCGCACGAACCCCACTCCCGCCGACTCGGGCAGGACGAGCGGCTGCGAGAACGGCGGCTGATAGAGCGTCGCCACCCGGGCGTCGCCGAGGTAGAGCTCGACGCGGTCGAGCGCCTGGTCCTGCGGGGCGTCGACCCGCACCTGAGCCCGCAGGCTCTGGCGATAGACCTTTCCCGGCTGGGGCTCGATCAGGTGCACGGCGAAGCGCTGGCCGCCGGAATTCAGCTCCAGCTCGTCCCGGGCCAGGACCTCACCTTTGGCATTCATCCCCTCGGCGGTGAGCTTGTGGCCCCGCGGCGTGCGTCCGAGGTCGACCTGGGCCACGAAGGGGGGGTGATTGCGCGTCAGCAGCGGCTTTCCGTCCAGAATGAAGGCCACGCGCTCGATCTGCTCCGCATCGGGGAGCCCGGCGACGCGGTCCACCCGCACCTCGAAGGGCTGGACGCCCGCGATCAGCGTGCCGCTCGGGGGCAGGATGTGCAGCCCCGGACGGGGCGTCGCCAGCGCGGCGTCCGCCTCGCCGAACAGCCGCCGGGCCTCGGGCGAGACCGCCGGCGCCGGACGGGCCGGAGCCGGGCTCGCCGGCAGGCTCGCGGGCACCGCCGAGAGGCTCGGCACGGCCAGATCGCGCTCCCCCACGAACGAGCTCCCCGCGGCGGGATCGTCGAGCTGAACCTCCAATTTATATTCGCCTGGCACTAGGTGGCGCTCGAAGGCGACCGGACGGGCTCCCGCCGTCTTGGGTTGCGAGTCGAAGCGATAGCGGAAGCTGTCCACCATCTCGCTCCCCCGCAGAATGCGGCCCGAGACGTACAGCTCCCGCGAGCCCTCCAGAATCCGGTCCACCTGATTCGAGGGATCGCCAGGGGCGACCAGGATGCGCACCAGGCCGTCCCCCTGCCGGCCGGGGAAATCGACGTCCAGGCGGGCCGGCAGGGCCCGGGCGCTGGGCTGGAAGGCGGGGCTCGCGGGCTTGAAACCGGCCACCCACTCCCGCGGCTTCGGGCTGGTGACCGCCCGCTGCACCACGACGTTGTAGGTCTCCCGGCCCACCCGCCGGATCCAGGTCGCCGCCTCGGCCATCTGGGGATCGGCGAAGCACTCCTTCAGATCGAGCGAGGCGAGATTCGGTGTATCCCCGGAGCGCCAGAGCCGGGCCGGACGGTTGCCGTCGACGTGGAAGACGAGCGTGGCGCGAAAGCGGACCTGGAACTGCGGCTGATAGGTCCACACCTGCAAGGTCTCGCCGGCGCACCGGCTCTGGAACACCTCGCTCGGCTCGCCGTTGAGCAGGAAGACCCGCCGGCGGTCATCCCTGGGATCGCTCCAGCGTTCCCTGGCCTCCCGCAGCCGCTCCTCCCACCTCTCCCGCGCCTCGTTGCGCGGCGTCTCGGGATAGGGGTCGCGCACC
Organism: Thermoanaerobaculia bacterium; assembly: GCA_025937035.1. Classification (GTDB taxonomy): domain Bacteria; phylum Acidobacteriota; class Thermoanaerobaculia; order Multivoradales; family UBA5704; genus DATARR01. Next base: position 2,894 of record JAICSG010000258.1, read on the forward strand.
TGCCAGAAGCGCTGGACGAAAGCCTCGCGATCCGCCGGCGTCTTGAGCGAGAGATAGACCTCGCGCTCACGCGGCGTGATCAGGGGATCGACGTCGTCCAGCCAGGATTGGGATGGCGAATCTTGAGCCCGCAGCGTGGAGGCCGCGAGAAGACTGACACCGAGGGACAGGAGAGAGAAGAGAACCGCTCGCCGCATGACCCAGCACCCCCTTGACGGAAGCCGCGACGGCTTGGAGCTCTTCCGCCGGAAGGGTGGAATGCAGCAAAAGGCGTGCCTCAGCGCTTCCCATCCACCTCCTCGATCGTCACATCCGAAGCCGGCCGCTCCTTGCGCAGCCGCGCCGACACCGCCTCGGCCTCGCGGAAAACCCTGAGCACGTTCAGGCCGGCGAGCTTGCCGAGATCCTCGTCGCTCCAGCCGCGCCGCATCAGCTCGGCGAAGAGATTCGGATAATCGGCCACGCTCTCCAGCCCCAGCGGGACGCTCTCGATGCCGTCGAAATCCGAGCCGATCCCCACGTGATCGATCCCCGCCACCTGCCGCACGTGCTCGATGTGATCCGCCACCTGCTCGAGGGTGGCCCGGGGCGCGGGGTGCTGCTTGCGCCAGGCCTCGGCCTCGCGCTTCACCCGCTCGGGATCACCCGGATAGAGCGCCTTCAGACGCGCCTCCTCGGCGTCGTTCAGAGCGTTCCAGCCCCGCACCGCCTCCGAGGCGAAGGAGGGGACGAAGGTCACCATCACCACTCCCCCATTCTTCGGCAGCAGGCGGAGGACGTCGTCCGGCACATTGCGCGGATGATCGTCCAAGGCCCGGGCCGAGGAGTGGGAAAAGATCACGGGAGCCGCCGAGACGGCGATCGCCTTCCTCATCGTCTCCGGCGCCACATGCGAGAGGTCGACCAGCATGCCGAGCCGGTTCATCTCGCGCACCACCTCCTCGCCGAAGCGGGTGAGGCCGCCGTGCTTGGGGGCGTCGGTGGCCGAGTCGGCCCAGTCGGTGTTGCTGGAATGGGTGAGCGTCATGTAGCGGGTGCCCGCCGTATAAAGCTGGCGCAGGACCGCGAGCGAGTTGTGGATCGAATGCCCCCCCTCCATGCCGATCAGCGAGGCGATGCGCCCGGCCTTGTGGATGCGCGCGACGTCGTCCGCCGTGAGCGCCAGCTCGAAGGTATCGGGATAGCGCTCGGTCAGCCGGTGGACGTCGTCGATCTGCTCCATCACCGCCTGGACGGCGTCCGGCCCCTGGATCTCGACCGGGATGTAGACCGACCAGAACTGGCCGCCGAGCCCCCCCTGGCGCAGGCGCGGGATGTCGGTGTGCATGGGGGGATCGAGCTTGGCGGTCCCCGCCCGCAGGTCGATCTTGTCCATGTGATTCTGGACCCTCTTGCGATACTCCCACGGCACATCGTTGTGGCCGTCGACGAGCGGCACCCGCTCCAGGAGCTTCCGTGCCCGCTCGACCAGCGCCGGGTCCGGAGCCTTGTGGGCCGCCTCCTGCGCTTGGAGCCCGGCGGCGGCCAGCAGGAGCAGGGCGGCGAGCAGCAGGATTCCCGGCGGAAAGCTCTTCCATTGCATGATCTGGCCTCCTTGTCGGTCCGGAGGGATTCTACCGTGGAGGCCTGGAATCCGCAGCGTCTGTTTCCCGCCGCGCCATGCGGTTACCGACTCCCTGATACCTCACCAGGCTCCTGAGCCGTCATCCTCACGAGCATGTCTGCTTCAAGGTGTGCACCGTCATCCACGGACCTCCTTACTCCTGCCCGATGATGGTGTAAGAGAAGTCAATGACTCCTCCAACACGGCGGCTCAGCTCAAGGGCAAACTGCGGAACCCGAATAATATCGCTGTCAGAGTCCGTTCGGAGAGACACCAAAAGACCGTAGTCCTCGTAGCCCAGCTTGGCTTCAGTCAGGAAATCCATGAGCCAGTCGTAGGTTTCGATTTCCTCTAACCACCACGAGACGACGTAGTGCTCGGAGCCCACGCGCGACGGTCTGATGCTGGCTTTCGGATAGATCTTCGCGACCTTGTCCACCTGGTCCCTAGAGAGTCGAAAAAAACGGAATCCTACCCTTTCCCGCTTGTTCGTGGCTTCCTCTTTCTGGGACATATGCAGCGCTCCATCAATAGCCATAGAGCTCGTCGTTCCTTACTATATAGTTGGAAACATCGTCGCCATGAAGGCATCGACTTCGCGCTGCCACGGCCTACCACGCTCGCTCTGTTGAGAGGATGACCGTTGCCTCGCCGCCCCTCTCGAGGTACTGGAAATGAGCACCAGGTTGCTTCACCGATTGGCCCACCTGAGGTGCCACCCAATTTTCAAGGAAACGATGCTTCGTTGAGCGACGGTGGCCTTGACGTCTAACGGCAAAGCTAAGTCGCCGCACCGCTGCGTGGTCCGGTAGGCTGCGGCGCATTGGTACGACTTTGTCTAGATAGCAGCCGGTAAGAAATGGCGGCGATGCCAGTGGCGTAGAGGACCATGCCAAGAATATGAATGACTGAACGTGGCTGGATGCCGAATACCTGCAGAATGCCAGTTACTGGGTAGATAAAGATCGCACAGGCTAACCAAACCGGCGTCGTATACCGCGTATACCACGGATCCCAAGGCTCCGGCATTAATGTCGCGCCGTGTGGAATGGAAAAGACCACTAATGGCAGAAACGGCGCAAAGACCAACAGCCAGCGCAGGGCTTTCATGCAATTACTCCGGAGCTCCGACACATGGTGGAACTCGAAGGCTGTTGTCCCTGTCGCATAACGCTCCGGGCCTAAGCGGCGGGGCCGCGCGATAGCGCGGTATCCGTCCGCTTGAGGCCCTGAGTTGGGCGGCTACTTCCATCTCTCAGATGGTTGTCAATGTTCACCAACTGTCTATCCTAACGAGCTGGCTCAGCCGGGGACTCTACGGTGAGCACCCGGTGCTAGGAAATTTAGCAGAAGCAGCTGCAAGCAGCGACGTCACTGCAGGAAAAGCCTTCCGTGTAGGTACAAGAGTCCGGTATGGGTTGGCCGCTGATGCCGCCAACGACATCCCGCAACTTGTTATCCGTCAGGTCGCGAAGGGTCTCTTTGGATAGCTTCAGCTTAGATAGAAGACGAGCATTGCTTTTCATAGTCTCTCCTTTAATAAAAGTGTTGTCCTACGCCCAACCTCTAGATTAACCTCTCGCCGTTTTCCCCAGAATGCCTATCGTGGTCGAAGTCGCTCCCTGGGGTTGCTCTCTCCGTTGCCCGTATGTCGTTGATTCTATAAGGCTCTCTGATTCTACGCCTCTTCCGTATCAACGTCAACGCCCC
>JAICSG010000284.1 GCA_025937035.1 Thermoanaerobaculia bacterium
AGGGGGAGGAGAAAAAAGCTCCCAAGTGGGACGTCGAGAACCCGCCCGGCCCTTCGTCCGAGGCGGCCATCGACGTCGCCGAGGGGACCTGGATGAGCGTCGACGTCAGCCCGGACGGCAAGGAGGTCGCCTTCGATCTCCTCGGCGATCTCTACACGGTGCCGATCGGAGGCGGCGAGGCCCGCGCGCTCACCCATGACGTGGCCTGGGAGATGCAGCCCCGCTACAGCCCCGACGGCAAGACCATCGCCTTCACCAGCGACCAGGGGGGCGGCGACAACATCTGGATCGTCGACCGCGACGGCTCCAATCCGCGGCCGGTCACCAAGGAGTCGTTCCGCCTGCTCAACAGCCCGGCCTGGTCGCCGGACGGCCAGTACATCGTGGCCCGCAAGCACTTCACGGCCCAGCGCTCCCTGGGCGCCGGCGAGATGTGGCTCTATCACCGGAGCGGCGGTGACGGCCTCCAGCTCACCAAGAGGCCCAACGATCAGAAGGACGCCGGCGAGCCCGCCTTCTCGCCCGACGGCCGCTATCTCTACTACAGCCAGGACATCACGCCGGGCCGCGTCTTCGAGTACAACAAGGACCCCAATACCGAGATCTTCGTCATCCAGCGGCTCGACCGCCGGACCGGCGACATCCAGCGTTTCGTCACCGGGGCCGGCGGCTCGATCCGCCCCACCCCGTCGCCGGACGGCAAGACGCTCGCCTTCATCCGCCGGGTACGGGGCAAGAGCGTGATCCACCTGATGGACCTGCGCTCGGGCGAGATCTGGCCGGTCTACGACGGCCTCGACCGCGACATGCAGGAGACCTGGTCGATCCACGGCGTCTATCCGTCGATGGCCTGGACCCCGGACGGCAAGTCGATCGTCTTCTGGGCCGGCGGCAAGATCCGCCGCCTCGACGTGGCCAGCCGCAAGGTCTCGGACATCCCCTTCCACGTTCGCACCACCCGGCGGGTCAGCCAGGCCCTGCGCTTCCCCGTGGACGTGGCGCCGAAGAGCTTCGAGACCCGGATGCTCCGCTGGGTGAACGTCTCGCCCAAGGGGGACCGCGTCGTCTATCAGGCGTTGGGACACCTCTGGATCCGTGACCTCCCCAACGGCACGCCGCGGCGGCTGACCCGGCAATTGTCCCCCAAAGAGGACCACTGGGAGCTCTTCCCCGCCTTCTCGCGCGACGGCCGCGAGGTGGTCTACACCACCTGGGACGACGACAAGCTGGGCACCGTGCGGGTGGTCCCCGCCAGCGGCGGCGAGGGGAGGGTCGTGGTCAAGCGGCCGGGTCAGTACGTGGAGCCGGCCTTCTCGCCGGACGGCAGGCAGATCGTCTACCGCAAGCTCGAGGGGGGATTCATCCGCACCGCGGCCTGGTCGCTGGAGCCGGGGGTCTACCGCGTGCCCGCGGCCGGCGGCGAGCCCACCCTGATCACCGAGGAGGGGGAGCAGCCCCGCTTCGGTGCCGAGAGCGACCGGGTCTACCTGCTCAAGGCGGCCGGGGAAGGGAAGCGCCAGCTCGTCTCGATCGGCCTCGACGGCAAGGACGAGCGCCCCCATCTGCTCAGCGAGAACGCGACCGAGTTCCAGGTCTCGCCGGACGGCCGCTGGGTGGCCTTCGTCGAGCGCTTCCACGCCTACGTGATGCCGTTCGTCCCCACCGGCAAGGCGGTGGACGTGGGGCCGAAGGCTTCCAACCTCCCCATCCGCCGGGTCACCCGCGACGCCGGCGAGGCCCTGCACTGGTCCGGCGATTCACGCAGCCTCCACTGGTCGCTCGGCCCCGAGCTCTACACCCTCGACCTCAAGAACGCCTTCACCTTCCTGGAAGGGGCGCCCGACACCCTCCCCGATCCGCCGGCCCATGGGATGAATATCGGCTTCCAGGCCGAGAGCGACGTGCCCAAGGGGACGGTCGCCGTGGTCGGCGGGCGGGTCGTCACCATGCGGGGCGACGAGGTGATCGAGGACGGCACGGTGGTGATCCAGGGGAACCGCATCCAGGCGGTGGGTCCGCGGGCGAGCGTCGCCGTGCCGGCCGGCGCCTACGTGGTGGACGCCAAGGGGAAGACGGTGATCCCCGGCCTGATCGACGTGCATTGGCACGGTCCCTTCGGCTCGGACGGCATCGTGCCGCAGCGGAACTGGGTCACCTACGCGACTCTTACGTATGGGGTGACCACGCTCCACGACCCCTCGAACGACACGGCGACCGTCTTCGCCGCCTCCGAGCTCCAGCGCGCCGGCCTGATCACGGCGCCGCGGATCTTCTCGACCGGCACCATCCTCTACGGCGCCAACGCGCCGTTCACCGCCACCATCGACAACATCGAGGACGCCCGTTCCCACCTGCGCCGCATGAAGGCGGTGGGGGCGTTCAGCGTCAAGAGCTACAACCAGCCGCGCCGCGACCAGCGCCAGCAGGTGATCGCGGCCGCCCGCGAGCTCAGCATGATGGTGGTGCCCGAGGGGGGCTCCCTCTTCGAGAAGAACATGAGCGAGGTGGTGGACGGCCACACGGGCATCGAGCACTCGATTCCGGTCGCCAGGATCTATGCCGACGTGCGCCAGCTCTGGAAGGGGACCGAGGTGGGCTACACCCCGACGCTGATCGTGGGCTACGGCGGCATCTGGGGGGAGAACTACTGGTACGCCAAGACCCCGGTCTGGCAGAACGACCGCCTGCTCCGCTTCGTGCCGCGGGAGGTCGTGGACGAGCGGGCGCGCCGCCCGTTCACCGCTCCGGACGAGGAGTACAACCACTTCAACCTCGCCCGCCTCGCCACCGAGCTCTCCCACGAAGGGGTGGGGGTGAACATCGGCGCCCACGGCCAGCGCGAAGGGCTGGGGGCCCACTGGGAGATGTGGATGCTCGCTCAAGGGGGCATGCCGCCGATGGAGGTGCTGCGCTCGGCCACGATCACCGGCGCCCACTACCTGGGGCTCGACCGGGACCTCGGCTCGATCGAGACCGGCAAGCTGGCCGATCTCGTCGTGCTCGACGACAACCCGCTCGCCGACATCCGCAATTCGGACCACATCCGTTTGGTGATCCAGAACGGCCGGGTCTACGATTCGCTGACGCTCGACCAGCTCGCGCCCGATCCCCACAAGCGCGAGCCCTTCTTCTGGCAGAAGGAGAAGCCGGCCTTCTCGTTCGGTCCGAGCGGCACGGCGGTCCACGCCGACGACTGATCCCAAGGGGGGCCCGCGGCGTCCGCCTCCGGTGTCTCCGCATCCCGGGCCCTTGCCAGCGGCCCGGGATGTGTTTCAATGGAAAGACCGTCGCCGGTCTTTTTCGAGGAGAGCTCAGCTCGCGGGCGCCGGGTCCATTTTGGTCCCGGCTCGCTCCGCTGACGGATCAGGAGGTCCCGATGTCTCAGCACGTTCGACGCTCTCTCGCCGCCCTTGGCCTGATGGCGGCCCTGCTCTTCGCGGCCCCGGCGCCGTCCCGGGCCGCCGGTCTCTGGGAGATCCCGGTCTTGGCGCCGGAGGCCGCGGCGCGCGTCCGGACCTGGCTGGAGGGGTGGCTGCTGCCCGCGAGCCCTCGCAGGGCGGCGCCCGCGAGGACCAAACAGGGCTCCGCGCTCGATCCCAACGGGAGCACCACGACGTCCCCGACCTCGGGGAGCACGTCGGATCAGGGGAGCGCCCTCGATCCCAACGGCACCAAATGAGCGCGCCTGTGAGAGAATGCCTCGCATCGAGGAGGAACGCGTGAACGATCATCCCACTGCGGCGGAGCTCGACGGGTTCGTCTGGAACCGCCTTCCCACCGAGCCTACGCGCGCCGTCCTCCTGCACCTCCTCCGCGGCTGCGAGACTTGCCTGAGCGCGATCGCGCCTCACATCGCGGGCCTGCTCGGCCTGGCGGAGCCTCCCGACGTCACCCTCTCCTCCCTGGAGGAAGCCGAGTACGACGCCGCCATCGACCGGGCCTTCACCAAGGTCCTGAAGGCGGAGACGCCCTGGGAGGAGAGGAAGCGGGAGGCGCTCGCCGTGCCCCTGGGCTCCGCGTCCGGAGAGATCCCCCGGGATCTCGGCCGCGGCATCCCCGATTTCGAGGCCCTTCTGGCGCGGAGCTGGGCCCTCCGTCTGGAGGACCCCGCGGAGATGGTCCGGCTCGCCGAGGAGGCCCGGGATCTCGCCGAACGGCTCGATTCCGGGGAGCTGGGCCCTCAGGGCACGGCCGATCTGCAGTGCCGGGCCTGGGTGGAGCTGGGGAACGCCTACCGCGTGGCGGACCGGCTGAGCCAGGCCGAGCAGGCGCTGGGCCGCGCCACCGAGCTCTTCGTCCGGGGAACCCAGGACGAGCTTCTCGCCGCCCGCCTCTTCGACGTCCAGGCCTCGCTCCTGGGCGACTGCCGGCGCTTCGAGCTGGCCGAGAGCGCGCTCGACCTCGTCTTCGCCATCCACCGGCGGCGCGGCGACCTGCACCTGGCCGGCCGGGCGCTGATCAGCAAGGGGGTGTACGCCGGCTACCAGGGGCAGACGGAGGAGGCGATCCGCCTGGTCGAGCAGGGCCTGGAGCTGATCGAGCCGGACCGCGACCCCCGGCTGCTCTACGTGGCTCTCCACAACCAGGCCCGCTCCCTCATGGAATGCGGCCGCCTGCGGGACGCCCGCATCGCCCTCTGGAAGCTCAAGGCCCGCGGGCTGCGCCCGGTGGGCCGGATCGACGAGCTGAAGGTCCGCTGGCTGGAGGCGCAGATCAACGCCGGCCTGGGCGAGCTCGATCGCGCCGAGTTGGCCCTGCGGGAGGTGAAGCGGGGCTTCGAGGAGGCCGGCCTCGGCTACAAGGCGGCCCTCGCGGGGCTGGAGCTGGGAGCGGTGCTGCTGCGCCGCGGGTGCGTCGAGGACGCCATCGCGGAAGGGCTCGCGGCGGTCGACGTCTTCCTCTCCCTGGGCATCGCGCGCGAGGCCGGCGTCTCGGTGCTCCTCCTCAAGAAGGGCTTCGAGCAGCGGATGGCCGACGTGGCGCTGCTGGAGCACGTGATCAATCTGCTGCACCAGAGCGAAGAGCCGTCACCGGCGGCCCGGACCCGGCGTCCGGCCGGCGAGTAGGGGATGCCCTGGATCGACGCCCGGCTGATCACCACGATGGTGGTGGTGATGCTGGGGCTCCAGGCCGTCTGCTGGCTGCTGGCGAAGGGCTTGAGGGTACGGCTGGAGCGGAGCGCCGTGATCTGCGGCTGGCTGGCGCCCCTGGTGGTCCTCGCCCCCTGGCTCGCCGGCCGCGAGCTCCTGGTGCCGTGCGACATCCTGGCGAACGTCCCCGGCGCTCCCACGATCGAGCGCCCCCGCACGCACGACCTGCTGAACGACACCGTCTACCAGATCCTGCCGTGGGACCTGGAGGTCCGGCACGCCCTGGCGGACCGGCGGCTGCCGTTCTGGTCGGACACCCTCGAAGGGGGGAGCTCCCCGTGGGCGAACCCTCAGGCGGGCGTCCTCTCCCCCCTCCAGATGGCGGCGCGGGCCGTCCCCATCCAGGACCATCTCCTGGCGGAGCTCGCCTTCAAGCTGCTGGTGGTCTTCCAGGGGACCTGGGCTCTCGCCCGCCTGGTGGGCCGGAGCCGCGCCTCGTCGCTCCTGGCGGCGGCCGGCTTCACCCTCGGGGGGGGCCTCTTTTCCTGGGCGCTCTTCCCGATCACCGCGACCGTGGCCTGGGTGCCCTGGCTGGTGGCGGGGGTGATCCGGCTCTTCCGGCACCCCGGGCCCCGAGTGATCGCCACCACGGCGGTGATCACCGGCGCGCTCCTGCTCTCCGGTCACCCGGAGACCGCGGCCTTCGGCGGCCTGCTCGCCGCGGTCTGCGGTCTCGGCCTGCGCCGGAAGTGGATGGGGCTCGCTCGCGGCTTCGGCGCGGCGGCCCTGGCC
>JAICSG010000315.1 GCA_025937035.1 Thermoanaerobaculia bacterium
AGGAGCCGACCATGTCGTCGAAACCTGCCTCACATCGCGTTTTCTTCGTTTTCCTCCTGCTCGCCGCCCTCATCCTCGCCAGCCTACCCGCCCAGGCGCGGACGGTTCATCGTTCCCCGGCGAGCCGTAACTCTGTTGCCGTATCCGGCGACACTGTCCTGTCCGGGATCTGGCGCTTCGTCGTGAGCCTCTGGCCGGGGGTGGTAGTGAAGGAGGGGACGTCGATCGATCCCGACGGCAACCACACGACATCGACCACTCCGACAGGTGATCTGATTGACGAGGGGATGTCGATCGATCCCAACGGCAGCAAGTAGCGGGACCCAAGGGGCCGGGGATCTCTCCGGCCCCTTTCGTCATTTGCAGGTGTCACGAAACGGTGTCTTCCGGAGACTCTACAACTTGAGAGTTGCCAAATTCGAGAATACCCTGGGAGGAAGACCGGAGTGGAAGACGTTCATCTGACGGAAGAGACGCTGGCCAAGTGGCTCTCGGGGACTCTGGAGCATGACGAGGTGCTCCGCCTCGTGGTCCCCCACTTCCTGGCGCTCTGTCCGGTTTGCCGGGAACGGCACGCGGAGATCCTGCGCCTTCAGAAAGAGGTCGGTCATTGGGACCCGGAGATCGCGGTGGTGGAGGGGCGGCAGGCTCCGGAGCTCTGGGCCCGCCTCGCCGGGTACCCCTATGCCGAGCAACTCCAGGAGTTGGAGAGCGAGGATCTGCACACCTGGGGCCTTTGTCAGCTCCTCCTTCAGAAGAGCCGGGAGGCCACGTTCAGCGATCCAGCCCGCGGAGTAGAGCTGGCGAACCTGGCGCTCCGGGTCGTCCGCCATCTCGGCAAGGCCTACGATCCCAATTGGGTGACGGATCTGCGCGCCCGGTGCTTTGCCCACCTCGGCAACGCGCGCCGGGTCCTCGGCGAGCTCAGGAGCGCAGAGGACGCTTTCGTTAAGGCGGAGGGCTGCCTGGTGCGGAGCAGCTCGGGAAACGTTGAGGTCCGGGCCGAGATCCTCGATCTGAGGTCATCTCTTCGCAGGGCTCAGCGCAGGCTTGACGAGGCGTTGGATCTCATCGATCAAGCCCTCTCCCTCTACCGCGAGGCCGGCCAGGAGCACGGGATCGCAAAATCATTGCTTCAGAGAGCCAAGATCCTGGAAGAGAATGGTGACTTGACCGGTGCGATTGATCTGCTACGCCGAACTACGGAGGAGATCGATCCTGTCCGTGAGCCGCAGCTTTCGGCCTATGGCCGGTTCAATCTCCTGACCGCACTGCTCCTGGCGGAGCACTATGAGGAGGCGGAGCGCCTCTTACCCGCCATCGAAGGTCCTCTCCGCATAGTGGGACAGCCGCTGGATCTCATTCGTCTGCGTTGGGTCGAGGGGAACATCCACCTCGGCCGGGGCCGGCGGGGTCCCGCGGAGGCCGCTTTCCGGGAGGCTCAGAAAGAATTTCTGGAGCGGCAGATGGGCTACGATGCCGCGCTCGTTTCCCTGGACCTCGCCCGGCTCTACGCTCAGGAAGGGTGTGTCGAGGACCTGAAGCGGCTGGCGGCGGAGATGATGCCCGTCTTCCAATCGCGCGACGTTCACCGGGAGGCCATCCTCGCTCTGCTGATGTTCCAGCGCGCCTGTGAGGAGGAACGGCTTACGGTCGACCTCGTCCGCCAGCTCTCGGCCTATCTGCGCAGAGAGCGGCGGGGAAGCGGGCTCTGAAGAAAAAAGCCCTCCGGGAGTGGAGGGGGAGATGGCTCCCGGGGGGAAGGGCAATCCGGGTCAGGGCCGGATCGCCACCTTGAGCACACCATCCCGCCGCTGCGCAAAGAGGTCATAGGCCTCCTTGATGCGGTCGAGCGGGAAGGTGTGTGTAAGCGGTGGGGTGAGGTCCACCCGTCCGCGGCGGACGGTCTCGATCAATCGCCGCATCCGCTCTTTCCCGCCGGGACAGAGGGTGGTGATGATGCGGTGATCGCCGAGGCCGGCCGCGAAAGCGTCATAAGGCATCTGCAATTTGCCCGAGTAGACTCCAAGGCTGGAGAGGGTGCCTCCCGGCCGCAGGCTGCGCAGGCAATTCTCGAAAGTCTGCTGCGTCCCCAGGGCCTCGATGGCCACGTCCACGCCGCCGCCGGTCAGCTTCTTGATCTCTTCGACGACGTCCACCTTGCGGGGATCGAGCACCACGTCGGCGCCCATCTTCCTGGCCATGGCGAGGCGGTAGTCGTCGACGTCCACGCCGATGATCAGCGCGGCGCCCATCAGCTTCGCCCCCGCGGTCGCGCAGAGGCCGATCGGCCCCTGGGCGAAGACGACCACCGAATCACCGATCTTCACCTGGCCCGACTCCGCGCCGGAGAATCCGGTCGAGGCGATGTCGGCCAGCAGCACGACCTGCTGGTCGGTGAGCTCGTCGGGGATCTTGGCCATGTTGGCCTGGGCATTGGGCACCAGCAGGTACTCGGCCTGGGAGCCGTGGATGGTGTTGCCGAAGCGCCAGCCGCCGAGGGCCTCGTAGCCGTTGCCATGGCCGCACTGGGCCTGATGGCCGGAGAGGCAGGCCAGGCATTGGCCACAGGGTGTGATCGCCCCCACCAGCACCCGGTCGCCGACCTTGTAGCCGGTGAGGCCCGGCCCGAGCTCCTCGATCACGCCGACCGGCTCATGCCCGATGATCAGTCCGGGGCGGACGGGATACTCCCCGCGCAGGATGTGCACGTCCGTGCCACAGATCGTGGTCAGGGTGACCCGGATCACCGCCTCGCCGACCCCGGCCCTGGGGCGGGGGACCTCGTCCACGCGGATGTCGTTGACGCCGTGGAACACGGTCGCCTTCATCGTCTTGACGCCGGTGCGGGTCTCGGTGCGCTCCAGGGTCTCGAAAGCTGTCGTCATGGAATCCTCCTTCTTCCTTCCACCTCTCAAGCTATCGAGGAAGAGACGCAAGGCCGATACCCGGCAGGAGGGCGGCGAGGCGCGGGCGGGTGGGGCGGGGACTACGCGGCGGGGTGGGGAGTCAGGCGTCGGGACGCTGCGGGTCGATCCAGGTGCGATCGAGATAGGCGGGGTAGAGTGGATCGAAGTCCTTGTCCGTGGTCAGCAGGTGGGCCCCGGCGATGATGGTGGTAGCCGCGATCCAGATGTCGTTCTGTTCGACGGACTTACCGCTCTTCTGAAGAAAGAAGTCGAGCTCGGCGTAGGTCGACAAGACTTCCTCTGAGTGGATGTCCAGAAGGGTAAACTGTTGGAGTAGGTCCTCCAGAAGGCGAATCTTCTCAGGCCCCCAGCTGAGCTTCTTCACCAAGGCCAGTAGCTCCCCAACGGTGACGACGCAAACCAGAGGCTTTTCCACGCTCGCCGTCAGCTGGTAACGGGAATCAATAGCTTCGCCGAGCCTGTTGGCCCGGACGATTTGGACGAGGATATTGGTATCGAGGAGAAACTGTCTGTAGGGGATCAAGACATTTTTTCAAGGAGGGCAAGGATTTCTTCGTCGGTCTCATCCCCCGGCCACTTGCCCATGACGGCGTTGAGACCGGAGTCAGGGCCTTGCGGCTGGTGCAGGACGCTTCGATCGAACTTCTTGAGGATGCCAGAGCGGAGGGTAGGCCTTTCCTCCACATTCATCTCAAGATCTGCTGGGTCCGGCTTCGGTTTTGGGATTGCCATAGGCTTCACCTCCTCGCCAGATAAGGATACCAGAATCGCCCGCCGTATCGCCATCCCGAGCCGTTGTCGCGAGAGCTGGGTACGAGATCACACCAGCCGCACCAGGCTCAGCACCAGCTCCAGGGCTTCCTGGACGCCGCGGAGCTTCGTGTAAACTTCCCCTCTCCATCACCCGGGAGGTACGCCGTGAAAGCTTCGGAAAATCCCGACACCCTGCGGGAGCCGCTGTCCCCCGTCGATCATGCCTGGTTGCGGATGGACGAGCCGTCCAACCTCATGATCATCAACGGCGTCCTGGTGATGGACGAGCCGGTCTCCTTCGACCGCCTCAAGGCCCTGTTCCGGCGCCGGCTCCTCCCCATCCGCCGCTTCCGCCAGCACATCATCCACGTCGGCGGCGACCCCTTCTGGGAGGAGGACCCGGAGCTCGATCTCGATCACCACCTCCAGCGCATGGAGCTGCCGCGGCCCGGGGACGACCACGTCCTGCGCGAGATCATCAGCAGCCTGATGAGCGAGCCGCTCGACCTCAAGCGCCCGCTCTGGAGCTTCTACCTGCTCGAAGGGTACAAGGGGCAGGGGTGCGTTCTCATGGGACGCCTCCACCACTGCATCGGCGACGGCATGGCCCTCCTCCTGGTGCTCCTGTCGCTGACCGATCTGGAAGCGGGGGGGAGCGGCGGGACCGATACCTACGACGAGCTCGACAGCCCCTTCACCGACCTCTTCCGCGAGACCCCGCACGGAGCCGAAGCCGCCAAGCAGCTCGCCGAGCGCATCATGCCGGACGGCATCCGTCTGATGCAGGCCTCCGCCGACGCCTTCCGCTCGATGGGCACCCTCACCACCGGCGTGGCCTCGACGGCGGCCTTCAGCCGTCTGGTCTTCCGCCTGCCCGATCCCTCGACCATCCTCAAGGGGGAGCTCGGCGTGCCGAAGCGCGTCGCCTGGTCCGAGCCGATCGCGATCGACGACGTCAAGGAGGTCGGCCGCGCCCTCAAGGCCACCCTCAACGACGTCCTGCTCTCGGCGATGACGGGCGGCCTGCGGCGCTACCTCGGCCACCGGGGGGAGAAGGCGAACGGCGTGACCTTCCGGGCGGCCATGCCGGTCAACCTGCGGCCGATCGACGACATGGCGGACCTGGGCAACCAGTTCGGGCTGATCTTCCTCTCCCTGCCGGTCGGGATCGAGGACCCGGTGGAGCGGCTGCAGGCCCTCCACGAGAACGCGCAGGCCCTGAAGCGCTCGGCCGAGCCGGTGGTGGTGTTCGCCATCCTGAAGCTCCTGGGAATGTCACCGCTCGCCCTGCAGAAGCTGGCGGTGACCATCTTCGGGTCCAAGGCGACCGCGGTGATGACCAACGTGCCGGGCCCGCGGGAGGTGCTGCATCTGGCGGGCAAGCCGATCCGGGAGATCTTCTTCTGGGTGCCGCAGTCCGGCCACCTGGGCCTCGGCATCAGCATCTTCAGCTACGCCGGCCACGTCCGCATGGGCCTCGCCTCGGACGCCGGCCTCGTCCCGGACCCGGAGGTCATCGTCCGGGGCTTCCACGCGGAATTCGAGGAGCTCCAGGAGCGGGCGCGGCGGGGGTAGGCCCCTCACTCCCTCAAAGCAGCTCTACAGTCAGTTTTTCGTAGGGGCGGGGGGGGGGGGGGGGCCCCCCCCCCCCGGCGGGGGGGGGGGGCGCGCCCCCCCCCCCCCCACAACGCGCTGGGGGGGGTGGGGGGGGGGGGGGGGGGCGGCCCCTCCCACCCCCAACCCCGCTCTCCTGTCTTTTTTTGGTCGGGGGGGGGGTGGGCCCCCCCCGCGACGTAGCTGGGCGGGGACA
>JAICSG010001173.1 GCA_025937035.1 Thermoanaerobaculia bacterium
GACTCTCACGGACGAGCACCACCCTCGTCCCTGTCTGTCCGTGTTCGTCCGTGTCAGTCCGTGTTCCCCTCTTTCGCCCCTCGCGCCAACCGGTCCAGCAGCGCCAGCCTTTCCCCCGCCCCCTCCGGCAGGTCCCCCGCGTCGAGGCAGCGCCCGCCGCGCACGGCGAGGGCGCGCGTGGCTCGCGGGGCGAAGGGCTCGATCTCATGCGACACCACCACCACCGCGGCGCCGGATTCCACCAGCCGGCTGGTCCAGGCGAGGAGGTCCTCGCGGGCGCCGCGGTCCATGGCTTCGAGGGGCTCGTCGAGCAGGACCTGGCGGGGCGTGCCCACCAGCGCCGCGGCCAGCACGGCCCGGCGGCGCTGGCCCATCGAGAGCTCGCGCACCGAGCGATGGGTGAGGTTGGCGAGGCCGACCCGCTCCAGGGCCTCGCGGCCGCGCTCCCGCGGCTCGCCGCGCAGCCGGCAGACGAGGTCCAGGATCTCGCGCACGGTGGCGTAAGGGGTCAGGTCCGGCTGCTCGGGGACGTAGGCGAGACCCCGCCGGGCCGCCACCTCGTCGGTCCACAGATCGTGGCCGTCGATCTCGACGCGGCCGGAGTCCGGCCTCTCGATCCCCGCCGCCAGCTTGAGCAGGGTGCTCTTGCCGCAGCCGTTGGGGCCCAGCAGCAGGGTCAGGCCGGGGCCGATCTCCAGGTCGACGCCGGAGAGCACCGGCTCGGCCTCGCGGTAGGCGAAGGAGACCTGATGGAGCCGGATCACGAGGCGCTCCAGGATTGCGGATCGCCCGCCGCCAGATGGTGGAGCTCCAGCCAGCGGCTCACCTTCTGCCGGCGTTCCCGCTCCGCGGCGGCGCGC
This sequence comes from Thermoanaerobaculia bacterium, assembly GCA_025937035.1. Classification (GTDB taxonomy): domain Bacteria; phylum Acidobacteriota; class Thermoanaerobaculia; order Multivoradales; family UBA5704; genus DATARR01. Next base: position 861 of record JAICSG010001173.1, read on the forward strand.
AGGGCCCAGGGGACCAGCGCGAGCGGGAGGAGGACGGCCCAGGGGAGCAGGGCCGTCAGTGCGGCGAGGATCGCGCCCTCGAAGAGGATCTCCCCGGCGGCGCCCGTCCGCCGCTCCGGCGCCCGCCGCATTGCCCCGGCCGCGCGGATCGACAGGAAGGGGAGGATCGCCAGGACCGCCAGCGCGGCGGGAGCGATCCCCGCCGCCAGCAGGACCAGCGGCAGGACGTGCCCCCCGAGAATCAGGGCGTCCGCGCCGGCCCGCCGGGCCGCGGACCACGGGAGCGAGCGCGACCAGGGCCAGGCCGGCCGGCGGACGGCGAGCGCCTCGGCCATCTGCGCCAGGGCCAGGACCACCCCCAGACCCGCGCCCAGCCGGGCCGCCATCCGGACGTGCTCGGGCGCGAGGCTGTTGTTGGCGGTGAAGGCGAAGGCCGCGCCCAGAGGGAGGAGCCCGAAAGCGCAGGCGCCGAGAAGGGAGGTTCCCAGGGCCCGCCAGACGATCCGGAGCTCGATCAGGGTTCCTCGCGACTCCCGCGAGAGGCGCACGGAAGGGGCTCCGGACCGCGCCAGCGGCCCCGCCGCGAGATCGGCGGCGATGAGCAGAAGGGCGGCGAGCCCTAGTGTCCCCCAGCCGCCGGAGCCCGCCAGGACGGCCGCGGCCAGGGCGGGCGGCCGGGCCGCCCATCGCCGCTCGGCGGGGGTCACGCACAGGGCCGCCGCCAGGGCGGTGACGGCCAGCTTGAGGGCGTCCGCCAGGAGGGCGAAAGGGGAGAGGGAGGCGAAGGCGGCCAGGAAGAGCAGCCCCAGCAGGAGCGGAGCCTGGGCGACGGCGA
>JAICSG010001142.1 GCA_025937035.1 Thermoanaerobaculia bacterium
GATTCGCCGAAATGCCCCCGAGCACGATCACCGCCGGCGCGTGCGCACAGCCCCAGGCCGTGGCGCGGACCGATGCGCCAAACGCGTGGAGGTCTGCCGGCAGCGCCACCTCGATATCGCGGAAGGGCGGGTCGGCGGGCGTGGGCACGAAGCTGCGCGGCGCGGCAATGGGAGCGGACGGGGCGCGCTCGAGAATCAGCTCCATCTTCCTTCCTTCGCTCGGGAGATGTGGCTGAGAGACCCGGTTCGTTGCCGTCTCGGCCGCATCGTCCCGCTGGGACCGCCACCTTGCCCGGGGAGGCAGGTTGGCGTGGGCCAAGGCCCACTCTTGATGCTTCGGTTGCGATCGAAACCGCGCCCGAAGGGATCCCATATTATCGGGCGGAGGTTAAGGTCAAGTTATTTTCAGAACCCCTCGTACCACCGAAGGCTGGGACCCCAGCGGGAGTTCGCGCCGGCGGTCGTGCAGCGCTGCAACCAGGCCTCGCCTTTTCCTCCCTGGGATCCCCTGAGTTCACAAACGAAGTGCAACACCAGCTTAGGGTGTTGCCATGGGAGAGAGATACCGACAGCTCCACCTGGAGGAGCGCTGCACGATTGCCCGGCTTCGCGAAGCCGGGCAATCGCTCCGTCAAATCGCTGCAGCTCTGGATCACTCGCCATCGACGATCTCACGAGAGCTGAAGCGCAACAGCGGCAGCCAGGTGGGATACCGGCCTGCTTACGCGCAGGAGCAGACGTGGGCGCGGCGCTGGTCGGGCAGCCGGCTCGAGCGGGACGAGGATCTGCGGGAAGAGGTGCTCGGGCATCTCGCCGCCGGCTGGTCGCCCGAGCAGGTCGCAGGCCGCCTCGCCCGCGAGGCGGGGCAGAGGGTGATCAGCCACGAGAGCATCTACCGCTTCATCTATGCCCAGTTGCGGCGCACCAATGACGGCGCCTGGCGGCTTTACCTGCCGCGGGCCAAGGCGAAGCGTGGCCGGCGTCCCAAGGGCGGCGGCTCATCCGTCAACCTCATCCCCCACCGTCGGCCGATCGGCGAACGACCGGCCGAAGCCGATCAGCGCCAAGGCCCAGGCCACTGGGAAGCCGATTACATGCTGTTCGCCTGCTACGGACAGAACCTGCTCGTCACCCACGAGCGCGCCTCACGCGTAACCCTGATCGTCCGCACCCCAGACCGCAAAGCGGAGACCACCGCAAACCAGCTGACCCGCTTCTTCGGCGCCATGCCTTCGCCGCTGCGCAAAACCGTCGCCTTCGACAACGGCACCGAGTTCGCCCGCCACGACAAGCTCCATAGCCTCGGCCTGCAAACCTTCTTCTGCGATGCTCACGCGCCCTGGCAGAAAGGCGGCGTCGAAAACGCCATCGGACGCCTGCGCCGATACCTCCCCAGAACCACCAACCTCGACCAGATCACACCCGGCCAGATCGAAAGCCTCGCCAGCCGCTACAACCACACACCCAGAAAATGCCTCGACTTCCAAACCCCAGCCGAGGCACTCTCCAGCTACCCGTTGCACTTCGAATGTGAATCCACATCCCAGCCTTCGCCGGGATGACGGAGAGCGTCAGTGGGAGAGATCCACTGCCGAGAAAGTCGCCAGCGCCGCCAGCAGCAGGATGCCCCAGCGCACCGCCCGCTCCAGGCCGAAATTGCTGGTGCGGGTGAGGACGATCGCGCTGGTCGGCATGATGATCAGGAACAGGCCGACCGAGAGGAGCAGGCCGGCGGTGAGGCCGAGCATCGACCAGCCCCAGACGGCGAGCA
>JAICSG010000990.1 GCA_025937035.1 Thermoanaerobaculia bacterium
GGAACGCCGACCGCGTGGGGGTGGTGATCGGCTCGGGGATCGGCGGCCTGCCGCTGATCGAGGCCACCCACAAGACGCTCCTCGAGCGGGGCCCGAGCCGCGTCTCGCCGTTCTTCATCCCCGGCCAGATCGTCAACATGGCGGCCGGCCAGGTCTCCATCCACTATGGCGCCAGGGGGCCCAACACCTCGCCGGCCACCGCCTGCACCACGGGCCTCCACGCCATCGGCGACGCCTACCGCTTCATCCAGGCGGACGAGGCCGACGCCATGATCGCCGGCGGCTCCGAGGCGGTGATCACGCCGCTCGCCATGGCCGGCTTCTGCGCCATGCGGGCCCTCTCCACCCGCAACGACGAGCCCGAGAAGGCCTCCCGCCCCTGGGACGCCCAGCGCGACGGCTTCGTGATGGGCGAGGGGTGCGGCATCGTGATCCTGGAGGAGTGGGAGCACGCCAAGCGCCGGGGCGCCCCGATCTACGCTGAGGTCGTGGGCTACGGCATGAGCGCCGACGCCTACCACATCTCCGCTCCCCATCCGGAAGGGGAGGGGGCCGTGCGGGTGATGAAGGCCGCACTCCGCGACGCCGGGATCGCCCCCGAGCAGATCGGCTACATCAACGCCCACGGGACCTCGACGCCGCTGGGCGACCTCTCCGAGGTGCGGGCGATCAAGACCGTCTTCGGCGACCACGCCTACAAGCTGGCCGTCTCCTCCACCAAGTCCTGCACCGGCCACCTCCTGGGAGCGGCTGGAGGGCTGGAGACCGGCATCCTGGCCCTCGCCGTGCGCGACCAGATCCTGCCGCCCACCATCAACCTCGACCAGCCGGGCGAGGGCTGCGACCTCGACTTCGTCCCCAACCAGGCCCGCAAGGTCGACTTCGAATACGGCGCCAGCAACTCCTTCGGCTTCGGCGGCACCAACGCCTCGATCATCCTGAAGCGGTATACCGGGGAGTAGGGCCCGGCGCCATTTTTCAGGGCCCGGCGGCCGTTTCGCGATCCGGACGGCCATCCAGCGTTCCCCATCGCGTTTCGAGCGTTCCCGGGCTCCTCGTCACAGCTTCGTGTCTGCGTCTTATTGTTTCCATTCCAAACACTGCAGATCGGCCACGCGCCGAAACTCTCGGAAATTGGCGGTCACTAGGGTCGCCCCAAGTCGGAGAGCATGGGCCGCGATGAGCATGTCGAGCGGACCAATGACGATGCCTCGCTTCTCCAGATCAACGCGCAAGTCACCGTAGTAGCTCGTGGCCTGTAGATCCCAAGCGAGCACTTCAAAGATTTCGGTGAAGGCGTCTACAGCCTTTCGCTGTGCGGCCGGACGGACGGAACGGCGAACCCCAACTTCGAGCTCCGCAATAGTGATCGTAGAGAGAACGCACTCTGAGACCGCAGGCAGGCGCGCCGCCGACGCTCGCCCCCGGATCAGCGATACGCAGACGGAAGTCTCCAGCATGTACTTCACAGTCAATCCTGATCCAGATCAAGGTCGCGAATCTGAGGGCTCACCGGCTGCTCGCGATCCGGAAAGTCTCGGCCCTCGGGGAAGCTCTCGTGCATGAAGCGCGCGACGTCCGCCAGGGTCTTCAACCGAGGCTTCGGCCTGGGCCTCAAAACCACCTCATCGCCACGCTTCTCAATCTCCACTTCCGTGCCTTCGAAGCGGAAGTCCTTGGGCAGCCGAACGGCCTGACTGCCACCGTGTTGGAAGAGCTTTGCCGTTGCCATAGCTATAGGATGTAGATACTTTTGGGGTTTGTCAAGAGCCCGAAGCCTCCGCCTGCATCGTCCTCCTTGGATGCCGTGCTGTCAGCACCCGCCGCTGGTGGCCCGGCAGGCTCGGCCCCCGATCTCCCCCGAGAGCTTTTGGCCATGCGGAGGCGTTCGGAGTAGAATTGGAGCCGTTACGGAAGAAGAGAAGGGTCATACAAGCACCCCAACGTATCACGTATCGGTAGTACGGCCGATCCGGCGGTCGAGCAGACGGAATCCGCAACAGCGCGGTTTCGCCGCTGATTGGTATCCCGCTAGCCAGACAATGGAAACACGATGAAACGCACCTGGACAATCATCGGCGTCAAAGACGTTCCAAGCAGCTTCAAATGGTACCAGTCGCTGTTCGGCCAGCCGGCTACGCC
>JAICSG010000285.1 GCA_025937035.1 Thermoanaerobaculia bacterium
CCTGCGACCGGGTGGTGGTGATGCGCGCCGGCCGGGTGGTGGAGACGGCGGGGGTGGAGGAGCTGTTCCGCGCTCCGGCCCATCCCTACACCCGCGAGCTGCTGGCGGGCCTGCCGCGGCTGGAGGCGGCCCCCTGAGCGCTCCGCTGCTCCAGGTCGAGGGGCTCCGCAAGGAGTACCCGGTGCGCCGCGGCCTGCTCCAGCGCCGGCGCGGCACCGTGCGCGCCCTGGACGGCGTCGATCTGGAGCTGGCCCGCGGCGAATGCCTGGCCCTGGTGGGGGAGTCGGGGAGCGGCAAGACCACCCTCGGCCGCTGCGCCCTGTGCCTGATCGAGCCGGACGCCGGCCGGGTGCTGTTCGCCGGCGAGGACCTGCTCGCCCTGCCGGCCGGCGCCCTGCGGGCCCGCCGCCGCCGCTTCCAGATGGTCTTCCAGGACCCCTACGGGTCGCTCGACCCGCGGCAGCGGGTGGAGTCGATCGTGGCCGAGCCGCTGGCGATCCATACCGATCTCGGCCGCGACGGGCGGCGGGAACGGACCCGCGAGCTGCTGGCGATGGTGGGGCTCTCGCCCGAGCTGGCCGGCCGCTTCCCCCACGAGCTGTCGGGCGGCCAGCGGCAGCGGGTGGGGATCGCCCGCGCCCTGGCGCCGGAGCCCGAGCTGCTGGTGGCGGACGAGCCGGTCTCGTCGCTCGACGTCTCGGTGCGCGGCCAGGTCCTCTCCCTGCTCGCCGGGCTGCGCGAGCGGCTGGGGCTCGCCCTGCTGCTGATCTCGCACGACCTGACGGCGGTCGAGCGGCTGGCGGACCGCACGGCGGTGATGTACCTGGGGCGGATCGTCGAGACCGGGGCCACGCGGGAGCTGCTGGCCGGGCCGCGCCATCCGTATACGGTAAGCCTGCTGTCGGCGGTGCCGGTGGCGGACCCGCGGCGGCGCCGCCGGGCGGGGAATGGGAGCGCGCCGTGGAGTGCTTCTATCCCGGGGGCGCCACGGTAAGATGGAGCGGGAAGCTTCGTAGAAGCATTGGTGAGAACTTTTCAGCGGCCGGCGCGTACATCTCGGCGTGGGACGGCGCGAGCCGCGCCGCGGCATACCGACCTTCAGGTGAGGGGTCTTATTCAGGGGTCTATCCGATGAAGAGAACGTCTTTGCGATCGATTTCACTGCACCAGCGGGGTGCCGCCCTCCTGCTGGCCGGGCTGCTGCTGGCCGGCGTGCCGGCCCAGGGCGCGCAGATCCGCGTCGGCACCTTCCTCCAGCCGCCACCGCCGGCGGAGGCCCCCGCCCTCGACATCCGGGACAACGCCATCCAGCTCCCGATCGACCGGGCGATCGAGATCGCCCTCCAGCGCAACCTGGGCATCGTCATCCAGCGCTACACCCGCGTCCAGCAGCGCCTCAGCATCATCCAGGCCCTGGGCCTCTACGATCTGAACGCGACCATCGACGCGATGGCCAACAACACCAGCTCGCCGGCCGCCACGCGGTTCGACGCCTCGCAGGCCCAGAGCCAGATTCTCAACTTCGGCGTCCAGCAGCGTACCCCTCAGGGAGGCACCGTCGCGGTCGGCTGGGAGAACAGCCGCAAGAAGAGCGACATCGCGGTCAACCCGGTCAGCTACGGCTCGGGGCTGACCTTCTCCTTCGACCAGCCGCTGCTGCGCAATTACGGCCGCTACGCCAATGAGCGGAGCATTATCGTGGCGCAGATCAACAGCCAGCTCAGCCGGCAGGACTTCGCGCTGCAGGTGACCGACGTCACCCAGCGGGTGATCAACGCCTACTGGGCCCTGGTCAACGCCCGCGAGCAGCTCGTGGTGGCCCAGGAGAGCCTGCAGCTCGCCCGCGACCTGCACGCGCGCAACCAGATCCAGGTGCAGGTCGGCACCCTGGCGCCGCTCGAGCTGACCCAGAGCGAGGCGGCCATCGCCACCCGCGAGGAGGGGATCATCCAGGCCACCTCCACCGTGGGCGACGCCGAGGACGCCCTCCGGCAGCTCCTCAACCTGCCGCGCGGCCCGCTCTGGCAGACGGCGATCGTGCCGACCTCCGATCCCAAGACCGCCCAGAAGCTCACGGTCAACGTCGACGAGGCGCTGCGCATCGCCCTCGCCCAGCGGCCCGAGCTGACCAGCCAGCAGCTCCAGCTCGAGCAGGCCAGGCGCGACGCCGAGTACTTCCGCGGCCAGCTCAAGCCTCAGCTCGACCTCAACGTGACCTACGGGTACAGCGGCCTCGACACCGCCTTCGGCGACGCCTTCAACCAGATCACCGGGCTCAACTTCCGGAGCTGGTCCGCCAAGCTCAGCTTCCTCTATCCGATCCAGAACCGCACCGCCCGCGCCCAGAGCGCCTCCGCCAACGTCGCCGTCGACCGCTTCCAGGCCCTCTACGACCAGGAGCGGCTGGTGATCGAGACCGAGGTGCGCCGCGCCTCCCGCGCCCTCGACACGGCCGCCAAGTCGATCGACGCCGCCGTGAAGGCGCGCGAGTTCCAGGAGAAGAACCTGGACGCCGAGAAGAAGCGCTACGAGAACGGCATGTCCACCAGCTTCCAGATCACCCAGATCCAGGACCAGCTCACCCAGTCGCGCAGCAGCGAGGTCACCGCCATCGTCAACTACCGCACCGCCCTCGCCGAGTACTACCGGGCGACGGGTAAGCTGCTCGACCAGCAGGGGGTGGTGATCGACGATCCGGCGGAGGGGGACGCGATCTCCAAGCGCTTCAGCTTCAACCGGGCGCCGCTGCCCGGAGAGGTGAGGTAAGGCCATGGCCGCCCTCGAGGATTCCAGCTTCGGCCGCCTGTTCGGCGCGCTGTTCTCGCCTGGCAAGACCTTCCGGTCGATCGCCGAGCGCCCCACCTGGGGGGTGGCCCTGGTGGTCCTCCTCCTGGCCTCCGGGGCGGTGGGCTTCGTCGCCGGCCAGCGCACCGACTACCGGGAGATGATCACCCGCAGCCTGAAGGACAGCGGGCGCGAGGTCCCCGCCGAGAAGCTCGACAGGCAGATCGAGATCACCCAGAAGGTGGGGCCCTACCTCGCGGCCGGGAGCGGCGTCTTCGTCCTCCTCGTCCTCCTCCTCATCACCCTTTTCTACTGGATCATCTTCAAGCTGCTGGGAAGCGATTTCACCTATCTGTCGGGCCTCTCCGTGACGCTCCACGCGGCGATGCCCGCCGTCGTCTCGCTGCTGCTCAGCCTGCCGGTGATCCTCAGCCACAAGACGCTCGGCTACGAGGACGTCAAGGCCGGCACCTTCCTGCGCTCCAACCTCGCGTTCCTGGCGCCGCCGGACGCCAAGGCCTGGGTGGTGGCGCTGCTCGCCAGCGTCGACTTCTTCTCCCTCTGGAGCCTGGTGCTCACCGTCATCGGCTACCGGGCGCTCTCCCGCCTCTCCACCCAGGCGGTGGCGATCACCGTGGTGGTAGTCACGCTGCTGTTCATCGCCGTCCGCGTCGGCCTGGCGACCCTGCGGTAACCGAGGAGCCCGCGTGAAGAAATTTCTCATCGGGCTCGTGATCGTCCTGGCGCTGGGCGGCATCGTCTTCGCCAGCATCCATTCCCAGGGGCGTGACAAGGGGGAGAAGGTCTACGCCGAGAAGGCCGGGCGGAGGGATCTGGCGCAGATCGTCAAGACCACGGGGGAGCTGCAGCCGCGCATCCAGGTCAACATCTCCGCCCACGTCATCGGCAAGATCGACAAGCTCTACGTGCAGGAGGGGGACCGGATCCAGAAGGGGGCCCCGTTCCTGCGCCTGGAGCAGCAGGCCTTCATCGCCCAGCGCGACCAGTGGGCGGCCCAGCTCCGCAGCTCCGAGACCGCGGTGCAGCAGGCCCAGGTCTCCCTGGCCGACGCCAACGTCAAGCTCGCCCGCGCCCAGAAGCTGAAGACCGAGGGGATCACCACCCAGCAGGACCTGGAGGCAGCCCAGCTCGCCGAGACCTCCGCCAAGCTGCAGCTCGACTCCGCCCGCGAGGCGGTCAGCCAGACCCGGGCCAACCTCATCAAGGCCCAGGACGACCTCACCAAGACCACCATCTACTCCCCCCTCACCGGCCGCGTGATCACCCTCAACGCCAAGGAGGGGGAGGTGGTCGTCTCCGGCACCATGAACAACCCCGGCTCGGTGATCGGCATCATCGCCGACATGGCGGAGATCAACGCCGAGGTGGACGTGGACGAGACCGAGATCGTCAACGTCAAGCTGGACCAGGAGGCCACGGTGCGGGTCGACGCCCTCCCCGGCCGCGAGTACAAGGGGAAGGTGGTCGAGGTGGGGAGCTCCGGCTACAACCGCCCCAACCAGCCGGACGTCACCTTCTTCAAGGTCAAGATCCTGCTCGACCACCCGGACGACAACCTGCGCGCCCGCATGTCCGTGCGCGCCGAGATCCGCACCGCCTCCCACCCCGGCGCCCTGACCGTGCCCATCCAGGCCGTGGTCGAGCGCGAGGGGGACAAGGGGCAGAAGGCCCGGAAGGTCGTCTACGTGATTGAGGGGGGGAAGGCCCACGAGCGGGTGGTCCAGACCGGGATCTCCGACGAGACCCACGTCGAGCTGACCTCCGGCGTCAAGCCCGGCGAGCAGGTGGTCACCGGACCCTACCGCACCCTGCGCGACCTCAAGGACGGCGACGCGGTGACGGTCAGCGAGACCTCCGAGGACGAGGACAAGGCCCAGGACACGGAGAAGAAGTGATGGCGCTGATCGAGCTGCGCGACATCTACAAGGTCTACGACATGGGCGCCGAGAAGGTCCATGCCCTGAACGGCGTCGACCTGAGCGTCCAGCGGGGGGAGTACGTGGCCATCATGGGCTCCTCGGGCAGCGGCAAGTCGACGCTGATGAACCTGCTCGGCTGCCTCGACACGCCCAGCTCCGGGAGCTACATCCTCAACGGCACCGCCGTCCAGGAGCTCGACGACACCCAGCTCGCGGCCATCCGCAACAAGGAGATCGGCTTCGTCTTCCAGACCTTCAACCTGCTCGCCCGCACCGACGCCCTGCACAACGTCGAGCTGCCGCTGATCTACGCCGGCCTCTCGCGCGCCGAGCGGCGGGAGCGGGCCCGGCAGGCCCTGGAGAAGGTGGGCCTGGGCTCCCGCATGACCCACCAGCCCAACGAGCTGTCCGGCGGCCAGCGCCAGCGCGTGGCCATCGCCCGCGCCCTGGTCAACCAGCCGTCCATCCTGCTCGCCGACGAGCCGACCGGCAACCTCGACTCCGCCACCTCCGAGGAGATCATGCAGCTCTTCGACGAGCTCCACCAGGCGGGCAACACCGTCGTCCTGGTCACCCACGAGCCCGACATCGCCGAGCACGCCTGGCGCAAGGTCACCCTGCGCGACGGCAAGGTCACCTCCGACCAGGCCACCTCCCGGCGGGACCGCCGCCGCAGCCCGGCCTCCTGAAAGCGAGCACCCCCATGGTCTTCCTGGAGAACTTCCGCATCGCCATCGCGGCCCTCCGCGCCAACCTGATGCGCTCGATCCTGACCACCCTCGGGATCATCATCGGGGTGGCCGCGGTGGTGGCGGTCGTCTCCATCGTCCAGGGGCTCCAGTACGCCATCACCCAGCAGCTCCAGGGGGTGGGCGCCACCTTCATCGCCGTCTCGCCCAAGCAGGACCGCGGCAACTTCCCGGGAGTGGCCGCCCGGCAGGTGAAGCTCACCTCCGAGGACGCCCAGGCGATCGCGGAGAAGGTCCCCGGCGTCAAGCTGATGTCCCCCTTCATTCTCGGCCGCGCCACGGTCAAGTACAAGGACCGCAAGCACAACCCGCTGATGATCATCGGCGCCACCGAGAACTACCAGGACGTCACCAACCAGACGGTCGACCGCGGGCGCTTCTTCTCCCAGGTCGACCTC
>JAICSG010000032.1 GCA_025937035.1 Thermoanaerobaculia bacterium
CCTGGGCTCCATGGTCCTTGTCTATCTGGGTCTCGCCATCCTCGCGGGAGCCGCCGTCTGGAGCGCCTGGCCCCGGCGGGGGCTCCGGACGTCCTGAAGGAGATCCGAGCCATGGCGATCCGCAACCTCGTGGTCCAGTGCCTCTCCGCCGCCGAGCAGTCGGACGCTGAAGGAATCCTCCAAAAGCACGGGCCCGTGACCCGGAGCGGCATGTACGTCTATGGGGCGGGGGACGACGCCGACGTCCAGGCTCTGGAGGGGAAGGGGCTCGCCGTCGAGGAGGTCCCCGCGACTCCGGACCTCACCTGGCTCGATCCCGGCCGTCAGGACGAATCCCAGGCCGAGGAGGTCCTCTCGGCCGCCGGCGAGGAGGCAGGGCCCCTGGAGGAGGCCGCCGCCGGGGCCGAGCAGGTCTACATGATTCAGCTCAAGGGGCCCATCCAGGACGATTGGAAGGTCCGCCTGGACGCCCTCGGGGTGGAGCTGGGGGCCTACGTGCCGGAGTACGCCTACAAAGCCCGCCTCACCCCCGGGCAGCGGGCCCGGGTGGACGATCTGGGCTTCGTCGCCCGCACCGTGCTCTACAGCCCGGTCCACACCCTGCGCCGGCTCAACGCCGTCCGCAAGCTCCAGCAGGAGGCCGCGCTGAAGAGGCCTCGGCGCCCCCCGGCGGTGCTCGGCGCGGTGCCCGAGGCGCCCTCGCCGCCTCCCACCTACGAGCTCCGCTGCCATCGTCCGGAGGACGTCCCGGCCGTGGCCGCGGCCCTCCAGCAGGATTCGCGGGCGGCCCACGTGGTCGTGGGCCAGCGGCGGATCCGCTTCGACTGCGAGGCCGGCTCCCCCCTGATCGCCGAGCTGGCGAAGATGCCCCAGGTGTCCTCGGTCGACCTCTACCAGATCCCGGAGCTCTCCAACATCTTCGTCCGCCAGGCGATCGGGATCGCCCCGCCGGCCGGTCCCCCCCTTCCCTGGGACGGCTCGGGGGTGCTCGTGGGGGTGGCGGACGGCGGCGTGGACGCGGACCATCCGGACCTCAAGGGGCGGATCGAGAAGGTGATCCACCGGGTCGATCCCGGCGCGGCGGACGATCCGGTGGGGCACGGCACCCACGTCTGCGCCACCGTGGCCGGCGACGGCACCGCTTCCGGCGGTCAGATCCTCGGCATGGCCCCGGGCGCGCAGCTGATCGTGCAGACCCTGGCCGACCCCCGCGGCCGGCTCCTCGGCGTGCCGATCAATCTGGGGGAGCTCTTCCAGGAGGCCTACGACCTGGGGGTGCGCATCCACAGCAACAGTTGGGGCGTGCTGGCGGGCGGCCTCTATACCCTCGACAGCTACGAGGTCGACGAGTTCGTCTACAACCACCCCGACTGCCTGGTGGTCTTCGCGGCCGGAAACCGGGGGGCACAGTTGGACGAGGACTCGGATACTGACGGCCTGGGGCGCATAGGCCTGGGCTCGCTCGATTCGCCCGCCGCGGCCAAGAACGTGCTCACGGTGGGGGCCTCCTGCTCGCCGCGCGCCGACGGGCCCTTCCAGGGCAAGACCTGGAAGGACTTCCCCCAGGGCCCGCGGCGGCCCAAGGCCGCCGACGAGCCCATCTGCGGCGACTCAGGGTTCGTCGCCGCCTTCAGCGGCCGGGGGCCCACCGACGACAGCCGGGTCAAGCCCGACCTCGTGGCGCCCGGCACGGTGGTGCTCTCGGCGCGCAGCGGAGGAAGCTTCCCCCGCTACCCCTTCAACGGCTTCGACGGCCGCTACGCCTTCCTCTCGGGGACCAGCATGGCCACGCCGGCCGTGGCGGGGGCCGCGGCGATCGTCCGCCAGTACTACGTCCAGGAGCGGCAGCACCCCCCCTCGGCGGCCCTGCTCAAGGCCACCCTGGTCAACGGCGCGGCCTGGATGCCGGGCGAGCTGATCTCCGATCCCAGCGTGGGGCAGCCCAACTTCCATCAGGGCTTCGGCCGGCTCGACCTGCGCCGCACCCTCCCCGTGCCGGGCGATTCCGGCGGCCTGAAGCTCGTCTTCGCGGACGTCGACCGCGCCTCGGACCAGGCGCTCAAGCGGGAGATCGAGGCGCGCTCCTTCTGGAAACGCACCCTCCAGGCCGAGGCGGGGCTGCCGCTGCGCGTGACCCTCGCCTGGACCGACCGGCCGGACCATGGGCTCCAGCAGAGCCTCGACCTGGTCGTCGTCTCCCCCGCGGGCAAGCGGCTGCCGGGCAATCCCCGGCTGGTCCGCGCCCCCGGGCAGAAGTCGGACCACTTCAACAATCTGCAGCAGGTGGTGGTGGAGGAGCCCGAGCCGGGCGGCTACGTGATCCAGATCCTCGCCTACAACACCCTCTACGAGGCCCAGGGCTTCAGCCTGGTGGCCACAGGAAAGCTGGCGTCGGATCTGCTGCCGTAAGAGAGCGGCTCAGCGCGTCAGCTCACCGCATCATGGAGATGCGGATGCCCATCCGCTCGGCCTCGGCTTCGAGGCCGGGGTCCTGCACCACGGCGACCCCCGAGCCGAAGGGGTTGCGCACGCGGCCGGCCCGTTGCTGGAGCACGTGGGTGAGCTCGTGGCCGATCAGCCGCTGGCCGTGGGGCGAGTGGGGATCGTACTGGCCGTGGGCGAAGTAGAGGTCCGAGCCGTACGTGAAGGCGAGGGCGCCGATCGACGACGCCTCGGGGCCGACGTGGACCCGCACGTCCGAGAAATCGGTGCCGAAGGCGGACTCCATCTTCTTCTGCACCGACTCCGGCAGCCGCTGCCCCACGCCGCTCGGCCGGAAGCTGAGCATGGAGGGTGGAAGCTGCATGGCGTTGCCGCTAAGCGAAGCCTGCACCGCGCCGCCGGCCTGATGGTGCCGGAGGGGGACGCGGAGGCGGTTGCCCGCGAAGGCTCCCTGGATCACTGGGGCGTAGATGGGATTCGGTGCCATTGCACGGATTCCTTTGGGATCGATAACGGCCACGATTCTACTCCGAAACGGCCGGAAGCGGTAGAATGATGCCGCTTTCAGCCAAGGAGACGGTTCACCCGCATGCCGCCCGCTCCCAAGACCCCGGCTCCGCACGTCCAGGCCGCGTTGCGGCAGACGTCCCATGGTCCGGTGGCGCAGCCCGCCCGGCCGGCGGTGGCGCACGGCGCCCCCGCGCCGCACGTGCGGGCGGCCCAGGCTCAGACCGCGAGGACGGCGCCCGCCCCGGCCGTCCAGGCCCGGCCCGCGCCGGCACCCCCTCCGGTGCCGGTACCGCACGTCCGGGCCGTCGTCCAGCGCAAGGAGGAGGCCGCCGAGAGGCCGTCCCCGGCCCACCTGCCCCCCGCCCAGAGCGGCGACTACGTGGTCTACGAGGACCGGAAATCCCCCGGCACTCCGCCGCCCCCGCCGCGCTGGCCCCTCTACGCGCTCCACTGTTCTGACGAGGGCCCGTGCGTCCTGGAGGACGTGAAGACCGGGCGCACCCATCCGGCGGGCTCGGTCTACGGCGGCTTCGTGCGGATGTCGAGGACGGGTCCGGTCTACGTCTCCCCCCGCCCGGCGGTGGGCTTTCCGGGCGACAGCCACCCCACGATCGCCGCCGGAACTCCCGAGGGGCAGCGGGGCAAGCGCGCCGTGGTGGCGGCCGGAGAGATCGGCATCATCGACGGCCGGATCGTGGGCCACAACGACAAGACCGGCCACTACCAGACGCGCAAGAACCTCTACCAGTCCGGGATGCCCCCGGAGAAGTACCACCCGTTTACGGAAGATCCGCGGGATTGGTACAAGGCGAAGTAGGTCTGTGCTCCCAAGCTGGAGCTGAGACATCTGGTAAATCATCTCAACTCGCATCTATAATTGATGCGAAGGGAGATGAGGATTGCGCACCACAATTGCTATTGCTGATGACCTGTATGCGGAAGCCAGAGAGCTCGCGGACGGACGATCCTTCAATGAGTTCGCGAGTGAAGCTATTCAAGAGCGTGTTCTTCTCCTCAAAAGGAAGAAGCTGGCGCGGGAAATGGAGGAGGGCTATCGCTCTGAAGCAGCCTCTTCGTCTCTGGATCCGGAGTGGGCGAGCTGCGAGGTCGAGGGACTGTGATCCGGCGTGGTGACGTCTTCTTGGTAAATCTCAACCCCGTCATAGGATCAGAGGTTGGGAAGACGCGTCCAGCGGTCATCGTTCAGAATGACTTGGCGAACCGCTCGAGCCCGACCGTCACCATTATTCCCATTTCCTCCAGCGTAGAGAGGGTCTTTCCCTTTCAGGTTCGGATTGCAGCCGGGGAGGCAGGGCTAAGTCAGGAAAGCAAAGCGCTCTGCGAGCAGATTCGGACCGTGTCCCGCGACCGACTCCTCCAATGCCTTGGGCAACTCTCCCAAGAGCGTCTGAGTGAAATCCGGACTGCTCTTGACCGACACCTCTGGTTCTGACTCACCCTCTTTCCACCACCACCAGATCCACCCGGTACTCCACGCTCGACCGCTCGTGCATCCGCACCCGCCAGGGGAGGTCCCGCTCCTCGGCCACGATTCGCAGCCCCGCGACCGCCGCCGGATGGGCTCCTGGCGTGAGGAGCGCGCGCAGGACCGGCTCGCTGGCCCCGGCGGTCTCCCCGCGTTGGGAGTGGCCGCCGAGCCAGGCCTCGATCGGCGTCGCCCGGGGGGACCAGTCGTAAGGGGTGGAGAGGATCGCCTTGCCGCCCGGTTTGAGCAGGCGGGGGAGGGAGGCGAGGAGATCGTGCGGCGAGGCCACGCAGTCGAGGACGTTCAGGGCCACCACCGCCGCGAAGGTCCCCTCGGGGAAGGGGAGATCCAGGGCGTCGCATCCCCAGAAATCGACCGCTTCAGATCCTGAAAAGCTCACCGGGATCTCCCGGCGGTCGTAGACGATCCCCACCCGCCTCCGGGGATAGCGGACCCGCCCGCGCCGTAGAGCTTCCGAGGCCAGCCGGAGCATCGGAAAGCTCAGATCCACCCCCAGTACGAGGCGGTCCCCTTGGACGGCGAGCGCGAACGAGGAGCGGCCCACGGCGCAGCCGAGATCCAGGACCGGGCCTTCCGGCAGACCGCCCGCCAGCTCCAGCCCCCGCTCCAGCACCCGCAGCACCGATCCCGGACGGGGCTCGCCCATCTCCGCCGGATCGAGATCGCCGTAGTGGTCCCAAGCATAGGTCGAGAGGTGCTGGCGAGTGGTGTCGTAGGAGGATCCGGGACCGCAGCAGTCGCCGAGCAGCCCCTCGATCTCCGGATCGAGATCCTCCCGGGCGCCGATCTGGTCGATCGCTCCCGCCACGTAGCCGCGCAGATTGGCGATCAGGAGGGGGATACCGTCCAGGATCGGATACTCCCGCTGGCAGGCGGGGTTGGGGCAGCGGAGGAGCCCTTGGACGATATGTCCGTCTTCTTCCTCGAAGAGGCTGACAGGTGCCAGCCGACTCTTTTCGGGATCAATTCCGCCGGCCCGGCAGACCGGGCAGACGGGCCCCAGGGCTTCGAGATGACCGGACCTCATCCCCCGATCAACACCGTGGGGCAGCCAGGTGGCAGGACCTTCCCCGTGGGGCCGGGGATCGGCGCCACGCACCCTGTATGAGCCGTCATGTCGCCGACCCGGGCGGCGGGCATGTTCCCGATCAGCACGGTGGCGGAGCCCAGAGCGATCATCCCGGGGCCGTTGGGGACGCACCCCGGGAGCATGCAGGGGGTGGTGGTGTCCGTGAGCCGCGCCGCCGGCTGGTTGCCGATCAGCACCGTCGGCTCCCCCTTGATGATGGTCAGCGGCAGCGCCGGATGGGCCGAAGGGGTCGGCACCGGCGCCGGCGGATGGATCGGCGCGTGGCAGTGGGGCGAGTCCTGCAGGACCATGTCGCCCAGGCGGGCCGCGGGTTTGGACATGCTCGTTCCTCTAGCTGGCGACCGCTCTGATCTGTTCAGGCTGAAGCCCGAGGACCGTCCCTGATGCGTTGATGGCGAATCCCGTCCACCCCTCGCCAACGGGCTCGAGCGCTCGTTCGGTTATGTCTTCAGGAAGGCCTTGCCAGGTCAGAGTCTTTTTCTTCGTCGAGCCCAGTGAGCTGACGGCCTGCTGATTTTGCTGCTCACTCTGGTTTTCCTTGAGGACCCGGATGCTTTGTTCATTTTTCATTACATAGGTCTGCTTGAGAGGGGCGACGAACCGGGAGCTTCGTACCTTTTTCTGCGCGAGCGCGTCGATCACTTGGCGAAACAGGGCGCCATTGCCAAAGTCACAGGCGGTAAACACAACGTCCCTTCCCGATAGCTCTTGCACGGAGAACAGATTGAGCAGTATTCCGGCGATCTTGCTCGCGTTTCCGATCATCGCGAGGTTGTTGTCTCCGCCATGAGAGACGATGTAGAGCTTGTCCGTTCCCGAGATGGTTTTCGAGTTGGAGATCTGCTCAGGGGCCTCGACGCCGCCGGGATTGATTCGTCCCAGGTAGGCTCCATACTTGGTGCTGTAATGGCTCATCTTGAGCTGATCGGCCGTAAGCGTCAGATCCTCCACACTCTGCACGGGCGCGGTCTCTACGGTCTTCTTCTTTTTGCCTTTCTTGGCGTTGCCCCCCTCGTTGCTGCTGCTCGGCTGGGTCTGTGGCATGTCGTCGATGATCACGAACATGCCCTGGACCACCGGCCGGCGGATGATCGGTGGTGGAGGGAAGGTGCGTTGAAACGGCGCTCCGGGCAGCGCGGGCGTGGCAGGACGAGCGGGTACCTGAATTCGAGATCGCGGGACCGAAGGGATCGCCACCGGTTTGGGCTGGACCGTCCGGGCCACCGCCGCCTGGACGTGAGGCGCCGGTGCAGGCCGCGCGGCTGGAACAGAGCCGGCGCGGGGCTGCGCTGCCGCTGAGATCGCGGCCTGTACGTGGGGAGCCAAAGGACGAGTCATTGCCATTGCCGGCTTCGGATTGTACTCCCAGTTGCCGTTCCCGGCCTTCCTGGCCCGCTTCCTGCTACGATCCTCCTCGCCGTTTCGCCGTATCCTTGAGCCGGAGGTCCCTCGTTGAGCAGCCTCGATCTGAAGTCCCTCATCGACAAGCTGAGCCCGCTCTGCCGCCGTACGCTGGAGGAGGCGGCGGGGCTGTGCGTCTCGCGGACCCACTACAACGTCGAGATCGAGCACCTGCTGGCCAAGCTCCTGGCCCTCCCCGAGGGGCAGGACACCGACTTCCGGCGCGCCCTGCGGCAGTACGAGATCGACCGCTCCCTCCTCGCCGTCCAGGTCGAGGAGGCCCTCGGCCGTTTCGACACCGGCAACTCGCGGACTCCGGCCTTCTCGCCCCAGATCCTCCAGCTCTTCCGCGAGGCGTGGCTCGCCACCTCGCTCCAGCTCAAGTCGCCCGCGGTCCGCACCGGCTCGCTCCTCCTCGCCCTGCTGGACCACGACCTCCTGCGCGGGGTGGCCGTGCAGTCCGTGCCGGCCCTGGGGAAGATCCCGCGCGACCACCTGCGCGAGAACGCCCGTGAGCTCTTCCGGGGATCGGCCGAGGACATGGGTGCCTCCAAGGCCCCCGCGGCCGCCGCGGCCCCCCTCAAGGCCGCGCCTTCGCCCTCTCCGGCCCCCGAGGGAGAGGAAGGGAGCGAAGAGCCCTCCGCGACCCCCGCGCTCGACCAGTTCACGATCGATCTCACCGCCCGCGCCCGCGCCGGGGAGATCGACCCGATCCGGGGACGCGACTCCGAGATCCGCCAGGTGATCGACATCCTCTCCCGGCGGCGGCAGAACAACCCGATCCTGGTGGGGGAGGCGGGCGTCGGCAAGACCGCCGTGGTCGAGGGGCTCGCCCTGCGCATCGCCGCCGGGGACGTCCCCCCCTCGCACCGCAACATCTCGCTCCGCCTGCTCGACCTGGGCCTCCTCCAGGCCGGGGCCGGGGTGAAGGGGGAATTCGAGAACCGGCTGAAGACGGTGATCGACGAGGTCAAGGGGTCTCCCAAGCCCATCATCCTCTTCATCGACGAGGCCCACACGATGATCGGCGCCGGCGGGGCCGCCGGCCAGGGGGACGCCGCCAACCTGCTCAAGCCCGCCCTGGCCCGCGGCGAGCTGCGGACCATCGCGGCCACCACCTGGGCCGAGTACAAGAAATATTTCGAGAAGGACCCCGCCCTCGCCCGCCGCTTCCAGGTGGTGAAGGTGGGGGAGCCCAGCGAGGAGGCCGCGGTGGACATGCTGCGCGGCCTCGCCGTCCACCTCGAGGAGCACCACAACGTGCGGGTGCTGGACGAGGCGATTCGCGACGCCGTGGGGCTCTCCCATCGCTACATCATGGGGCGCCAGCTTCCGGACAAGGCGATCAGCGTGCTCGACACCGCCTGCGCCCGGGTGGCCCTGGGGCTCAACGGCACGCCGCCGCCGGTCGAGAGCGTCCTCCGCGAGATCGACCGCCTGGAGCTGGAGATCGCCACCCTCAAGCGCGAGCGGGCCGCCGGCCAGCCCCCCAGCCGCCGCATGGGATCGCGCACCGGAGGGATGGAGGAGCTGGGCGCGGACCTGGCGCGGCTCAAGGCGAAGCGCGCGGAGCTGGAGGACCGCTGGAGGCGCGAGCTGGCCCTGGCGAAGAAGATCCTCGAGCTCCAGGCGGAGGCCGATCAGAAGGGGGACGATCCTGCAGAATCCGGCCGCCTGTCGAATCGCATCAACCGGCTGCGCGAGGAGCTGCGGACGCTCCAGGGGGAGGACCCCATGGTCCCCGTCTGGGTCGATTCCCGGGTCGTGGCCTCCGTGATCTCGGCCTGGACGGGCATCCCGGCCGGCAAGATGATGACCGACGAGATCCACTCCCTCCTCTCCCTGCGCGACCGCATGGGCGAGCGGGTGGTGGGGCAGGGACACGCCCTGGACGCCATCGCCCGGCGGATCAACACCTCGCGGGCCCAGCTCGAAGACCCCAACAAGCCCATCGGCGTCTTCCTCCTCGTGGGCCCCAGCGGCGTCGGGAAGACCGAGACCGCCCTGACCCTCGCGGATGTCCTCTACGGCGGCGCGCGGAACATGGTGACGGTCAACATGTCCGAGTTTCAGGAGGCCCACTCGGTCTCCACTCTCAAGGGGGCGCCTCCGGGCTATGTCGGCTATGGCACCGGCGGCGTGCTCACTGAGGCGGTGCGGCGCAACCCGTACACGGTGATCCTGCTGGACGAGATGGAGAAGGCCCACCGGGACGTGGCCGAGCTCTTCTATCAGGTCTTCGACAAAGGGCTGCTGGAGGACGGCGAGGGGGTGCCGGTCGACTTCAAGAACACGGTGATCCTCCTCACCTCGAACGTCGGCTCCGAGCTGATCGCCCGCCTCTGCCGGGACGGCGCCGAGCGCCCTGATCCCGGGCGGATGGTCGAGGAGGTGCGCCCGGCGCTGCTCCGGCATTTCCCCGCCGCCTTCCTGGGGCGCGTGGCGGTGGTCCCCTACTATCCCCTGGGCGAGCGCGAGATCCGCGAGATCGTCGAGCTGAAGCTCGCCCGCATCCGCGAGCGCATCCGCGCCGGCCACCACGCCGAGCTGACCTACGGCGAGGAGCTGGTCGAGGCGATCGCCGGCCGCTGCACCGAGGTCGAGAGCGGCGCCCGCAACGTGGACCACATCCTCACCCAGACCCTCCTCCCCGAGCTGTCCAGCGCCATCCTGGAGCGCATGGCGGCGGGGGAGGGGATCACCCGCGTCCACGTCGGGCTGGACGACGCGGGCGGGTTCGCGTACGTGGTGCGGTAAGCCCAGTGTTAAACTCGTCTGAACGGGTTGCCCTCTGGCATGTCTTCATGATCTGATCGTCGTCAGTTCGGAGAAAGGATGGCACGTATGGCCGCGATCCCCCTCCAGCAAGATGTCGAGTACCCGTACTCTGACGGTCAGCCCATGGCGGAATCCGAGATCCACCTGAACGAGATGTTGGATCTGATCGCGGCCCTGCGACGCCGGTATCAGGCCGAGCCCAAGGTCTACGTGGCCGGCAACATGTTCCTGTACTACCGCAAGGGAGATCCCCGTTCGGTAGTGGCCCCGGACGTCTTCCTGGTACGCGGTGTGTCCAAGCGGAAGCGGAAGAGCTACAAGCTCTGGGAGGAAGGGCGCATCCCGAGCCTGGTGATCGAGGTCACCTCCGACTCGACGAGCGACGAGGATGTCGACAAGAAGAAGATCTGCTACGAGATGCTGGGCGTCGAGGAGTACATCCTCCACGATCCCGAGGGGGACTATCTCAATCCGCGCCTTCAAGGGTTTCGGCTGGCCCGGGGGCGCTACGAGCCGATTCCACTCCATCGCGACGGCTCCCTGGACAGCCGCGTCACCGGCCTGACTCTCCAAGTGGAAGGGAAGAACCTCCGGTTGATCGACACCGCCACCGGCGAGCGTCTGCCCTGGGTGGACGAGCTCGGGGACAAGATCCGCGAGCAGGACGACCGGATCCGGGCCCTCGAAGCGGAGCTGGCCCGGCTGCGAGACGCCTCGAAGTAGGTCCTGGAGCCGGCTTCAGCCGGCTTTTCGTCCCACCAAGCCCGGGCATTCATGCCCAGGCCCTGCTAAGATCCCTCCGTCCCGTTTCTCCGGAAACAACAACCCCTGGTATCACCATGGCTTGGACGCAGGACAATACCTACCTCTCGATCTCCACCCCCCTCGGCAAGGACAAGCTGCTGCTGCGGGGGTTCGCGGGGGAGGAGCGCATCTCGGAGCTCTTCCACTTCAGCCTGCGCATGCAGTCCGAGACCTTCGACCTCGACTTCACCCAGATAGTGGGCAAGAGCGCCACCATCACCATCCTCCTCACGGACGGCTCGAAGCGCTACATCAACGGCATCGTCAGCCGCTTCGTGCAGGCCGGGGCGGACCAGCGCTTCGCCACCTATCAGGCCGAGCTCGTCCCCTGGCTCTGGCTGTGCGATCTCACCGCCGACTGCCAGATCTTCCAGAACAAGAGCACGCCCGACATCATCAAGCAGGTCTTCTCCGACCTCGGCTTCACCGACTACAAGGACTCGCTCACCGGCACCTACGACCCCCGCGAGTACTGCGTCCAGTACAACGAGACCGCCTTCGACTTCGTCTCCCGGCTGATGGAGGACGAGGGGATCTTCTATTACTTCGAGCACGCGGACGGCAAGCACACCCTGGTGCTGGCGGACGACTCGGCCTCGGCCACCACCGTGCCTGGCGCCGCCACCGTGACCGTGGGCTCCTACACCAACTGGGAGCAGCAGAACCTGGTGACCCGCTGCGACCTCGAAGAGCGGGTGATCTCGGGCAAGTTCGCCCTCGACGATTTCAATTTCGAAACCCCCTCGACCGATCTGATCACCAGCGTCGACTCGACGGTCGCCACCAACGGCTCCAAGCGGCGGATCTATGAATATCCCGGCGGCTTCCTGACCACGGCCAAGGGGGATTCCCGGGCCAAGCTCCGCATCGAGGCCTGCGAGCTGCCGGCCAAGGTCCTGCGCGGGGACAGCCGCTGCCGGGCCTTTCTCCCGGGCTATAAATTCACCCTGGAAAAACATTATCGATCGGACGCCAACGCCGACTATGTTCTCTCCGGCGTCTCCCACTCGGCGGCCTGGGACGACTATTCGAACACCTTCGAGGCTTTCCCGGCGTCGGTCCCCTACCGGCCGGCCCGCCGCACGCGCAAGCCGTTCATCCCCAGCACCCAGACGGCGATCGTGGTGGGCAAGTCCGGCGAGGAGATCTGGACCGATCAGTATGGCCGCGTGAAGGTGCAGTTCCACTGGGATCAGAAGGGGAAGAACGACGAGAACAGCTCCTGCTGGATCCGCGTCGCTCACGGCTGGGCCGGCAAGAGCTGGGGACAGATCTTCCTCCCGCGCATCGGCCAGGAGGTGGTGGTGAGCTTCCTCGAAGGGGACCCCGACCGCCCGCTGATCACCGGCTCCGTCTACAACGCCGAGCAGACCGTCCCCTACACTCTGCCGGACGATCAGACCAAGAGCACGGTCAAGAGCAACAGCTCCAAGGGGGGAAGCGGCTTCAACGAATTCCGGTTTGAAGACAAGGCCGGCTCCGAGGAGGTCTACTTCCACGCCCAGAAAGATCACAACCTGGTGATCGAAAACGACCGCGCCAAGCAGGTCAAGCACGACGAGACCAACACGATCACCAACAACCGTACCACCACGATCTCCGAGGGGAACGAGAGCCTGACCGTTTCGAAAGGAAATCGCACCGTGGCGGTGGATACGGGAAACGAGACCCACACCATCAAGGGGACCCGAAGCGTTACGGTCACCGGCGATGAGACCCACGACGACAAAGCCAAGTTCACCCACACAGTTACGGGGGATTACACGCTCACCATCAACGGCAAGCTGACGATCTCGGTGGACGGCGACATCACGATCAAATCGACCGGCGGCAACATCACCACCGAGGCCAGCCAGGCCTATTCGAACAAATCGGGGACCACCTTCACCAACGAGGCCGGGACGGCGATGACCAACAAGGCCGGCACCAGCCTGACCAACAAATCCTCGGGCGGCGATCTGACCAACGACTCGGCGATGAACCTGACCAATAAAGCGGGAATGTCGATGACCAACGAGGCCCAGATCTCGCTCACCAACAAGGCCTCGGCCACGCAGACGGTGGATGGGGGAGGGATGCTCACGGTCAAGGGCGGGCTGGTGAAGATCAATTGAGCTTCGCCCTCCTCCTCGCGGGCCTGGCCCTGGGCGCCAGCCTCGGCGCCGCGGCGGTCCTCGCGGCCGGTTGGCGCCGCCGTCTGCCCATCCCCGCCACGCCCCCTCCGCCTCTCCCCGGGCCGGTGGACGAGCCCGCTGAGCTCCGCCGGGTGATCGAGGAGACCCCCGATCTGCGAGCCCTCTATGCCCGCATCGGCTTTCCCCCCGACCTGGAGCGGGACTGCCAGCGAATCCTGGCCGAGCTGGTGGGGATGGTGCGCACGGAGATCCCCGATTTCGCGGCCTTCCGCGCCGCCGTGGCCGAGGCCGAACGCGGGCTCGCCGGTAGCTCTCCAGATTCCGAAGCCCGCTTCCTGGCCGAGGACGTCGAGCTTCTGAAAGCGGTCTCGCAGGCGGGAGAGGACCGCGGGCAGGTGCTCCACCTGCTGGACCGCGATCCGGTCCGCCGGCTCCTCCCCTTCGTCGAGCGCATCCCCATGATGCGGAATGGCGAGCGGATCTGGCGCACCCCGGTCGAGCTGAGCCTCCTGCGCAAGCGCCCGGCCGATCCCGACCGCTGCGAAAAGCTGCTCGACGATCTCGAGAAGCGGATACGCGCCTCCCGTCTCCCCCGGGCCGAGCCGGCGCGGGCCGAGCTGCTGGAGGCAATGACCCGGGTCCGGCGGGACGCCCGGCGCGAAGGTGCCTACATGCCCACCTCCCTGCGCGCTCTCGAAGCGGCGGTCGAGGCCTGGCTGGGCGCCACGCCCGCGGAAGCCCGGCGCCGGCGGGCCGATCTCGACGCCCTCCTTCTCGGCCTCCTGCGGGTCCGCAGGGGCCAGCCCGGAGGAGAAGACCCGCGCGAGGCCGCCCGCGCCCAGGCTCAAGACTACGCCGCCAACCCCTGGATGCAGACCCCCTGGCTCACCGCCTACGCCCTCACCAACCTCCTGGACGCCGAGCTCTCGGCCCTGCCCGAGGAGGAGCGCCGCCAACCCTCGCCCCGCGCCGCCGCCCTCCGCTGGGTCCGCGACGAGGTCGCCTCCACCCACTTCGACGGCGAGGAGACCATCCGCCGCCTCCGCCAGCAGGAAGAGCGGGAGCTCTACGTCCACAGCCTCGTCTACGCCCTGCTGCGGCTGAGCCGGCTGCCCGAGCCCTCATCGCCCCAGAGTGAGATAATCGGATCGTCATCATGGAAACCCCCGAAGAGCGCCACGTCCTGGACGAAGCCGGCCGGGTCCGCGAAAAGCACACCCTCCTGAACGGCCGCCTCCACGGCGA
>JAICSG010000749.1 GCA_025937035.1 Thermoanaerobaculia bacterium
CAGCAATGACGAGCGTCTGGGGCTGGAGCTCCTCCAGGAGAAGATCTTCCAGGGGCACCCCTACGGGCATTCGCCCATCGGCACCGTCGAAGGGCTGAAGAGCATCACGCTGGACGACGTGAAGCGGTTCTACCAGGAGCATTACACGCAGGCGAGCCTGATGCTCGGGGTCGCGGGCGGCTACCCTTCCGACTACGTGGCCCGGCTGACCAAGGACCTCTCGGCCCTGCCGGCCGGCCAGAAGGGGCGCGCTCCGCTGCCCCCGGCGCCCAAGATCCAGGGGCACAACTTCACCCTGGTCGACAAGCAGACGGGGTCGGTGGGCATCAACTTCGGCTACGCGCTGCCGATCACCCGCGCCGACGCGGACTACTACCCGCTCATGGTGGCCAACAGCTTCCTGGGCGAGCACCGCACCTTCAACGGCCGGCTGATGAAC
This sequence comes from Thermoanaerobaculia bacterium, assembly GCA_025937035.1. Taxonomy (GTDB): domain Bacteria; phylum Acidobacteriota; class Thermoanaerobaculia; order Multivoradales; family UBA5704; genus DATARR01. The sequence goes on from JAICSG010000749.1 coordinate 440, forward strand.
GAGCTGCGCGGCGAGCGCGGCCTCAACTACGGCGACTACTCCTACATCGAGTATCTGAACAATCCGCCGTTCGTGAGCACTCCGCCCCCCAACGCGCCGCGCCGGGAGCAGTACTTCTCGGTGTGGATCCGGCCGGTGGTGCCCGCGGACGCCCAGTTCGCGCTGCGCGCCGGCCTCTACGAGGTGCAGAGGCTGCGCGATCAGGGGATGACGGAGGCGGAATTCAACCTCACCCGCGACTTCGTCCTCAACTACTCGAAGCTCTTCGCCCAGAGCCTCCAGGACCGCCTCGGCTATGCCATGGACAGCAAGTTCTACGGTATGCCGTACTACATCGACGAGATCCAGAGGCGGCTGCCGAAGCTGACCGTGGCGGACGTCAACGCGGCGATCAAGAAGTACCTGAGCACCGACAACTACGAGGCGGTGATGGTGACCGCCAACGCCCAGCAGCTCAAGGAGACCCTGCAGAAGGACGAGCCGAGCCCGAAGACCTACAACAGCCAGGTGGACCCCAAGGTCACCGAGGCGGACAAGGTCATCGTGCCGCTCAAGGTCGCGCCGACGAAGATCGACGTCGTGCCGGTGGCGGAGGTGTTCCAGAAGTAGGCCGCTCTAGGGAGCGAGCCTGAAATAGCGCGGCGAAGCCCCCACCTCCACCTCGGTGCCGGTGGGGGCCGCCATCTTCTCCCCATCCCGTCCCACGACCACGATCGCGGGCCCCGGCAGCGTGGCCCGCGCCGGCCGGCCCGTGGCGCTCCAGCCCACCACGACCTCCGTGCCGGCCGGACGCCGGAAGCGGTAGAGCCGGGCGGGGGGCGGCGCCGGGAGGACCTCCTCCAGCCGGGCGCCGTCGATCTCGCGGATCAACGTCCTCAAGGCATGAAAGCTCGGCCGGCGGCGGGGGTGCGCAGGGTCGGCGGGATCGACCAGCCCGTACCCCCGCGCCACCACCTGCCACCAGAAGACCCGCTCGATCACCCCCGTGCCCAGCGCCAGCAGGTAGTAGCGGACGAGATAGTCGGCCTGCGACTCCTCGTCCACCGAGACGTCCCGGCCGGCCGGTGAGTGGGGTCCCTCCCGCAAGGGCCAGTTGACCTCGGTGATCCAGCAGCGGGGGGTCGAATTGCGGGAGGTCTCGGCGATGGCGCGCAGGAGGAGCGCCTTGTCCTCCGTGTCCAGCCCCGCCTGGCGGTTCTCGGGCGCCCCCCGGCGGTCGACGTAGAGGAGCGCCGAGACCGCGTCGAAGCGGAAACCGGGGTCCCGCAGGTTCAGCACCGCGGCGGTGACGTGATACTCGAAGTCGATCACCGAGGGGCCGAGCAGCTCGACGCCGGGGTAGGGGCGGAGAACGGCCTCGGCCGCGCGCGCCAGCTCCATGTATTCACGGACGTTCCAGACCCCCCACTTGCTGCGGTTGATCGCCTGCCCGATCTGAAAGCGCTTTCCGTAGGGGGTGAAGCGGGGGGCGATCTCCTCCAGGGCGCGGCGCCAGCGGGCCGGATCGCGTACCAGCTCCCGGCTCTGCGGCAGGGCGAAGGTCACCTCCAGGCCGCGGCCGTGAAGCCCGCGGGCCAGATGCTCTTCCGCGGTATGGTCCTCCTCCCAAGGATGGAGGCGCAACAGAACGTGGCGGGCCCCCAGCTCCTCGACCAGGGCGAGCGGCATCCCCGGCGCCTCGGGCCAGGGGCGGACGCAGACCCCGATCCCGGAGAAGTCGACCGGCCGGGTATGAGCTTGAGCCTTCAGCTCCTGATAGCGCCGCCAGATCCGGGGGAGGGAAGAGGCGACCGCCACCGCCTCCACGCCGTGATGGCGGGCGTCCGCCAGCCGTACCTTCAGCTTGTCGAGACGGCCGGCGTGCTGGTGGGGCTGGTCCGAGAGATGGTCCCAGACCACCTTGTCGCGGGCCCCGGCCCCCGCGGGCGCCTCGGGGATGTGGGCGTGGGTGCCGCGCGGGAGGAGGAGCCGCTTCAGCCGGTCCCGCCCCCCCCGCAGGCGCTGCTTCGACTCGTTCTTCCAGCGGAAGCCGTGGTGGTAGGCGAGATAGAGGTCCTTACGGAGGCCGGAGACCGGCCCCCCCCAGTAGCTCCGCAGCAGCAGCTCCTGATGCTCGGGCCGGAAGAGCGCCAGGCGCGAGAGGTCGCGCAGCCGCTCCGAGACGCTGGGCGGCTTCCCCACCCGCGTCCGGTTGAGGTCCAGCAGATAGACGTCCGTGGGGCGGCGGTCCGGGCCGAAGCGGAGGAGGAGGTTGCCGCCGGAGAGGTCGCGGTGCCAGAAGCCGGCGTCGTGCAGCCGGCGGGCCGTCCGGCCCAGCGCCTCGACGAAGGCGGGGAAATCCACCTGGGAAAAGCGCGCCGCCTACTCGCCGGCGTTCTCTCCGGCATTGGCGGCGCGGAAGAGGTAGCGCGCCTCGACCGTCTCGGGGAGGTAGCGGCAGACGTAGAAGGCCGGCCCTTCCTCGTCCGCCGACTCGATCAACATCACCGGCTCCGGGGTCTGGAGGCCCGCCGCGAGCAGGGC
>JAICSG010000869.1 GCA_025937035.1 Thermoanaerobaculia bacterium
GCGCCGCCGGGGCCGAGGTGCTCGAGTACTGCACGGACGACCACCGGCAAGCCCTCGACACCGAGGGGCGCCTCTACGACCGGGGGACCACCGGGCCGGTCTGGCTGCGCTGGGAGCATCTGCGGGAGCCGGTCGAGCGCTTCGAGCCCCACCTGATCGTCTGCAACGCCGGGGGGCTCTCCTTCCGGCCGGACGTGGCGCGGGCCCTGCGCCGCCGCGTCTGCCTGCTGGGGATCGCCCTCTCCGACCCGGACGTCTTCGAGCCGGCCACCCGCCATTTCGCGGCCAACTTCGATCTCTTCCTGACCAACGCGCCCGCCTGCGTGTCCCGCTATCAGGCCCTGGGCGCGCGGGCCGGGGTGCTCCCCATCGCCACCAACGAGGCGTTCTTCCATCCGGTGCCGCCGCGGCCCGAGCTGGCCTGCGAGGTGCTGGTGCTGGGCCGGGCCCATCCCGACCGGATCGAGCCGGTGCGCGAGCTGGTGCGGCATTTCGACACCCACGTCTACGGCGAGGGGTGGGAGGAGCACGGGATCGCCAGCCGCGGGCTGATCTACGGCGAGGACGTGCTGGCGGCGCTCGCCTCGGCCAGGACCACGGTGCTCTTCTTCCTCACCGGCGGCGGGCACGCCCTGGTCAAGGTGGGGCTCTTCGACTTCGCCGCCGCCGGGGCGCTGGTGGTCACCAACCGCTTCGCCGAGGTCGAGCCCTACTTCGAGTACGGCCGCGAGATCGTGGGCTTCGACTCCACGGAGGATCTGCTGCGGCAGGTCCGGTTCTATCTCGATCATCCGGAGGAAGCCGAGGCGGTGCGCCGGGCCGGCCGCGCCCGGGTGCTCGCCGAGCACACCTGGCCGGCGGTCTGGCCGCGCATCCTGAATCGATTGGGCGAGCGCGGGGGCGTCTGGCCCCGGCTGCGCGAGCGCTTGGTGGAGGCCTTCCGGTGATCCGGCTGCGCGAGGTCACCCTCGCCGACGCGCCGGCCCTCTACCGCTGGCGCATGGACCCGGAGACCCGGCGGCAGTTCCACGACACCCGAGAGGTGCCCTACGAGGCCCACCTGGCCTTCGTGCGGCGCTACTTCGATCCCGCCAACACCGACCACTGGCTGATCGTCGAGGCCGCGGGCGAGCCGGTGGGGGCGATCGCCCTCTACGACCGCTCGCCGGACGGCGAAGAGGCGGAGTGGGGGCGGTTCGTGATCGCCCCCGAGCACCGCGGCAAGGGGTGGGGGCGGCGGAGCCTGGAGCTGCTGATCGATCACGCCCGCGAGACCGGCGTGCGGCGCCTGCGCTGCGAGGTGCTGGCCGGCAACACCGCCGCCGAGGAGCTCTACCGCCGGCTCGGCTTCACCGAGACCGGCTCTTACCAGGACGGCGGCCGGACCTTCCGGCGGCTCTCCCTGACGCTCACGAAAGTAGAGGACTGATGGAAGAGCCCATTCATCTCTTCGTCCCCACCTTCCGCATCGACGAATCGCTGGCCGAGATCCGGGAGTGCCTGGAGAAAGGGTGGACCGGCCTGGGGTTCAAGACGGTCGCCTTCGAGACCGCCTGGCGCGAGCACACCGGCCTCCCCCACGCCCACTTCCTGAGCTCGGCCAGCGCCGGGCTCCACCTGGCGTTCAAGCTGCTCAAGGAGGCGGACGGCTGGCAGGAAGGCGACGAGGTGATCACCACCCCGCTGACCTTCGTCTCCACCAACCACGCGATCCTCTACGAGGACCTCCAGCCGGTCTTCGCCGACGTCGACGAGTACCTCTGCCTCGACCCGCGCTCGGTCGCCGAGCGGATCACCCCGCGCACCCGCGCCGTCTGCTTCGTGGGCCTGGGAGGCAATGCCGGGCGTTACGAGGAGATCCGCGACCTCTGCCGCGAACGGGGCCTGCGCCTGATCCTCGACGCCGCGCACATGGCCGGGACGCGGATCGGCGGCCGCCAGGCGGGCTGGGATTCCGACGCCGCCGTCTTCTCCTTCCAGGCGGTCAAGAACCTCCCCACCGCCGACTCCGGGATGATCTGCTTCGCCGATCCCCGGCTCGACGAGGAGGTGCGCAAGTGGACCTGGCTGGGGATCAACAAGGACACCTATGCCCGCACCCTCCAGGGGGGCACCTACAAGTGGCTCTACGACGTCGAGCACGTGGGCTACAAGTACCACGGCAACTCGATCATGGCCGCCCTGGGGCTGGTGGCGATCCGCTATCTGGAGGAGGACAACGAGCACCGCCGCCGCCTGGCCGCCTGGTACGACGAGGATCTCACCCGCGTGCCGGGCGTCGGGATCGTGCCCATGCGGGAGGGCACCGTCCCGTCACGTCATCTCTATCAGGTCCTGGTGGAGGATCGGGATGAGGTGATGGCGGGCATGAACCGCCGCAACGTCTTCCCCGGCGTCCACTACCGGGACAACACCCTCTACCGGATGTACGCCTACGGCGACGGCTCCTGCCCCCGGGCGCGCCGGGCGAGCGAGC
>JAICSG010000856.1 GCA_025937035.1 Thermoanaerobaculia bacterium
GCCGTGGCCGACAAGGTCAAGGAGGAGGCGCGCAACCAGGGCCTCACCCCCGAAGGCGTGGTGGACAAGGTGAAGAACGTCGCCAAGGAAGCCACCAACACCGCCAAGGAGGAGGCCCAGCGCCAGAACCTGACCCCGGACGCCCTGTTGGGACAGCAGCCCCAGCAAGGCCAGCAGGGCCAGCAGCAGGCCAAGCCCGCTCCGCAGGGCCAGCAGGCCAAGCCGGCCCAGCCCGCTCAGCCCTCGCAGCAGGCCGCGGGCCAGCCGCAGGCTCAAGGGTCGAAGACCCCGTCGGCGAATCCCGGCGTCCACGAGCCCGAGCTCGCCAAGCGGTAGACCCTCATCACCCCGACCCCTCTTCTCCCGGCCCGGGAGAAGAGGGGTTCGGATATCCTCTCGCGCCATGACCATCCATCGCATCGAGCCCGGGCCGGGCCAGGAATCGGTCTGGGACTACCCCCGTCCTCCCGCCCTCGAAGACTCCCCGAGGCACGTCGAGGTCCGCTTCAACGGCGTGACGATCGCCGACAGCCGCCGGGCGAAGCGGGTCCTGGAGACGAGCCATCCGCCCGTCTACTACATCCCGCCGGAGGACGTCCGCATGGAATTCCTGCGGGAGAGCCCACGAGCCACCTGGTGCGAGTGGAAGGGGCTCGCCCGCTACTACGACGTCGAGGTAAACGGGAAACGGGCGGAGGCCGCGGCCTGGTACTTCCCCCTGCCCACACGCATCTACGAGCCGATGAAGGGGTATGTCGCCTTCTATCCCCAGGCCATGGAGGCCTGCCTCGTCGACGGCGAGCGGGTCCAGCCCCAGCCCGGGGACTTCTACGGCGGCTGGATCACCCGCGAGATCGTGGGGCCGTTCAAGGGCGGGGAGGGGACGATGGGGTGGTAGATCCCCGGGCCGGGACAGCGGGCCCCGGCCACGAGGATGCGATCTCCTACTGGACGAAGACCAGGACCGTCTCACCCACCGTATTGCACCCATCCGATAGGTTGTAGGGGATGGCGACCAGCCCCGTGAAGTTGGTCGGCGGCTGATAGCACACCCCGGTGGGCCCGATACCGCACCAGGTTCCGGTTGACGGAGAGCCACTGAGGCTGACGCTGAGCGGGTCTCCGTTCGCGTCCGTGTCGTTCGCCACGATGTCGGAGTCATAGATACTGACCGTCGTATTCTTCGCGATGTTGTAGACGTTGGTCACCGCGATCGGCGGGGTGTTGCAGACGGCCAGGGCGCTCGTGGAAGAGAGCAGGATCAGTCCGGCGAAGAGGCGGCCGGCAGGCATTCTCATAGAAACCTCCTTGCAGCTCGAAAGAGCTTGTATGGATCGTGAGCTCTTGCGGTGCCAGGGCCCGGCGCCAAATTTATAGTAGCAAAAAATGAAATTCGAATAAATAGATGCTGACCTCTCACGCGTCCTTCGCCAGCCGGATGCCCGTGAATTGGAAGCGGGTGTCCCCCGCCCAGAAGTTCCGGTAGCTCGCCCGGATGTGGTTGGCAGGGGTGGCGCAGGAGCCGCCGCGGAGCACCCGGACGTTGTCCATGAACTTGCCGTTATACTCCATCAGAGCCCCCTCGAACGGCCGGTAGCCGGGGTAGGGCTCGTAGTGATTCGAGGTCCACTCCCAGAGGTCCCCGCCCATCTGCATCAGCCCGCCGCCGTTGGCCTCCGCGGGCCTTGGATGGAGGGCCCCGCTGTCGAGGTAGTTCGAGCCGGGGAAGCCGGAGATCCGCGCCGCGTGCTCCCACTCCCGCTCGGTGGGGAGGCGCGCCCCCTTCCAGCGGGCGTAGGCGTCCGCCTCGTAGAAGCTGACATGGCAGACCGGCTCGTCCGGATCGACGTCGCGCACCCCCGAGAGGGTCCACAGCCCCCAGCGGTTTCCATCCTCCTCCCCGCTTTGCTCCCAATAGAACGGGGCCGTCCAACCCTGCTCCTTGACCTTGGCCCAGCCGTTCGACATCCAGAGCAGGGGATTGCGGTAGCCGCCGTCCGCCATGAATTCCAGATACTCGCCGTTGGTGACCAGGCGATTCATCAGGGAGAAGCCGTCGAGCCACCCCTTGTGGACCGGCATCTCGTTGTCCCAGCACCACCCCCCCTCGACGTTGCCGAATTCCTGGAGCCCCCCCGCGAAATCCACCCAGCGCGCGGGCGGCGCGCCGTGGCCGCCGTGGCGATTGACGGCCGGGGCCGGGCGGTACGCCTCGCGGAGCTCGGGGACGTTGCTCCCCAGGATGTGCTTGAGCTCGGTGACGAGGAGCTCCTGGTGCTGCTGCTCGTGCTGGATGCCGGTGAGGACGAGGAAGCGGAGGCGCTCCAGGTCGCCTTCGGAGGCGGTGCGGATCAGCTCCTCGACCCGTCCATCCACCGACTCGCGGAAGCGGAAGACGTCCTCGTTGGTGGGCCGGGTGACCAGCCCCCGGTGATCGCGCCGGATGCGGGGCCCGAGCGACTCGTAGTACGAGTTCATGACGAATTCCAGCCGCGCGTCCTCGGAAGAATAGAGGCCGAACGGCTCCA
>JAICSG010000195.1 GCA_025937035.1 Thermoanaerobaculia bacterium
ATCCAGATCATCAACGGCCGTCCGGAGAAGATGAAGCGGCGCGGCGAGGGGGTGGAGGAGGATCAGCCGGTGTCCCGGCCCGAGGGCGGCGGCGGGCGCTCGGAGGTGCAGCGCATCCTCGGCCGTCGCGATCCCCTGGCGTTCGAGGAGGAGCGAGCGTTCAGCGAGATGCTGGACGGCTTCCACCGCCTGCTCCGCTACTTCCACGAGCGGATGGACAGGCCGCCCCGGAAGGACGGCGACGAGCCGGAAGGAAACGAAGGACCCAAGGAAGGACCCAAGGAGGGACAATAGAGAGGGAGGTCCGGGCGGCGGCGTCAGCCCGCCAGCAGCCGCCCCCGGTATACCGTCACCGCCTGGCCTCCCAACCCGGCCCTCTCCCCCACGGTTCGCACTTTACAACGCAAAGTCCTTCATCTATCCTTAGCTTGTACCTGGTAGGAACTATCTCCCAGGCATTTTCGGTTATGCTTGCCGGGACCGGGGCGATCCCCAGAAACCCAGGACGAACGCGAGCAGGGGTGCAAGGACAAGGAATGGGACTATCGACCGAAGCTCCGGCGGAGCTCGAACAGTTCACGGCCCTGCTCGCCGGCTTCCGCGAGAAGCTAGACCGCGCCCTCGCCGACTGGCTGGAGGCCAAGCGCGGCGAGGCGGTGGCCGCCGGCTCCCCCGAGACCCTGGAGCTGATCGACGGCGTCGGCCAGCTCGCCACCCACGGCGGGAAGCGCCTCCGTCCGGCCCTCGTCTACTACACCTACCGCGCCTGCGGCGGCGAGGCCGACGGCGACGTCCTGCCGCTGGCCCTCTCCACCGAGCTCCTGCATACCTACCTGCTGATCCACGACGACATCATGGACCACGCCGAGATCCGGCGCGGCCTGCCGGCGGCGCACGTGCGTTTCCGCGAGGCGCACCGGGCGCACGGCCTGCACGGCGATGCCGCGGACTTCGGCCGCTCGGTGGCGATCCTGCTGGGGGACCTCGCCCAGGCCTGGGCCGTGGAGCTGGCCGCGTTCGGCCGCGGGCCCGCCCCCCGCGAGCTCGCCCGCGGCTTCGCCGCCATGTGCCAGGAGGTGATCGGCGGCCAGTATCTGGAGCTGCTGGTGGCCCAGCGGCGGGCGGCGAGCGAGGAGGAGCTGCTGCGGGTGCTGCGCCTGAAGTCCGGCCGCTACACGGCCGAGCGGCCCATCCAGCTCGGCGCCCTGCTGGCCGGCGCGACGCCGGAGACCCTCGCCGGGCTCTCCCGCTACGGCGCCGCGGTGGGCGAGGCCTTCCAGCTCCAGGACGACCTCCTGGGGATGTTCGGCGACCCGGAGACCGTGGGCAAGCCGGTCGACGCCGACCTCAAGGAGGGAAAATACACCTTCCTCATCCATCACGCCCTGACCCGCGCCACGCCCGTCCAGCGGCGGACGCTGGAGGCGGCGCTGGGCAATCCGGACGCCACCCCCGAGCAGAGCGGGGCCGCCCTGCGGGTAATCGCCGAGACCGGCGCCCGGGACGCTGTGAGCGCCATGATCCGGGAAAGGCTGGAAGAGGCGCGGTCGGCCCTCGCGGCCCTCGATCTGCGGCCCGACGGCCGGCTCTTCCTGGCCGGGCTGATCGACTACCTCTGGGAGCGCGAGCAGTGAGCGCGCCGGAGATGGCCGCGGGCGATCCCGCCGCCCTGGCGGCCCTGGAGGCGGCCGGTCCGCCGCCGCTTCTGACCGACGGCGAGGAGCGGGACCGCAAGGCCGAGCACATCCGCCTGGCGCTCGATCCGCGCATGCAGCTCGGCGGCCACAGCTACTTCGACGACTACCGCTTCGAGCACGAGGCCCTCCCCGAGATCGACCTCGACGAGATCGACACCTCGGTCGAATTCCTGGGCCGGCGGCTCGCCGCTCCCCTGCTCATCTCCTCGATGACCGGCGGCACCGAGATGGCCGGCCGGATCAACCGCCACCTGGCGGAGGGAGCTCAAGCGACCGGCGTCGCCGTGGGGGTGGGGTCGCAGCGCAAAGCGTTGGAAGATCCAGCGAAAGCTGATACCTTTCGGGTTCGCGAGGTCGCACCGGAAGCCGTCCTGCTGGCCAATCTCGGCGCCGTCCAGCTCAATTACGGGATGGGCGTGCGCGAGTGCCGGCAGGCCGTGGAGATGATCGGCGCCGACGCCCTGATCCTCCATCTGAATCCGCTTCAGGAGGCGATCCAGCCGGAAGGGCAATGCAACTTCTCCGGGCTGCTGCCGAAGATCGGCGAGGTGGTGCGGGAGGTGGGGGTGCCGGTGGTGGTCAAGGAGATCGGCTGCGGCATCTCGGAAGCCACGGCGCGCGCCCTGGCGGCCCAGGGAGTGAGGATCGTCGACACGGCGGGGGTGGGCGGCACGAGCTGGGCCCGCATCGAGGCCGAGCGCGCCCGCGACCTGGAGATCGGCGAGCTGTTCGCCGGCTGGGGATTGCCGACCCCCGAATCGATCCGGCAGGTGCGCCGCGTCGAGGGGTTGACGGTGATCGCCAGCGGCGGCGTGCGCAACGGGCTGGACGCCGCCAAGGCGATCGCCCTGGGCGCCGATCTCGTGGGCCTCGCCTACCCCTTCCTCGCGCCGGCCCTGGAGTCGGCCGAGCGGGTCGCCGACAAGGTGCGGCGCACCGTGCGCGAGCTCAAGATCTGTATGTTCTGCCTGGGTGTGAAAACCATCGCGGAGCTTCAACGCGTGAAGCTCGTAAAAGGGTTGTGAGATGAGCAAGACCGCCAATCCCGCATCCGTGGCCCCCCTGACCCGCGAGGAGATCGTGCGCTCGCTGGTCACCGGAGAGCGCCGGTTCCATGAGATCCCGAAGACCCTTCCCGCGGAGGAAGCCGCGGAGATCCGGCGCCAGGCCCTGGCCGAGATGACGAGCACACCGCTCGCCAACATCGGCCACCACTCGCTCGACGTCCAGCGGGCCTCGCACCGCAACTGCGAGAACTTCATCGGCGTGGCCCAGATCCCCATGGGGGTCGTGGGCCCCTTGAGGGTGCGCGGCAAGCACGCCGACGGCGACTTCTGGGTGCCCCTCGCCACCACCGAGGCCGCCCTGGTCGCCAGCACCAACCGCGGCTGCACCGCCCTCCGCGAGGCCGGCGGCGCCGTGGTGCGGATCGAGGACGTGGGCATGACCCGCGCGCCCGTCTTCCGCACCTCGGGGATCGTGCAGACGCAGGCCTTCCTGCAGTGGATTCAGGACCACGAGGAGGAGATCCGCGATCTCGCCGAGGGGACCAGCCGCTACCTCAAGCTTCTGGAGGTGCGCCCCTACACCTTCGGCACCACGGTCTTCCTCCGCTTCCGCTTCGACACCGGCGACGCCATGGGGATGAACATGGCGACCATCGCCTGCGACCGGGTGGTCAACGAGCTGATCGAGCCCGCCACCGGAGTGCCCTGCATCGGCCTCTCCGGGAACTACTGCGTGGACAAGAAGCCGGCGGCGATCAACTGGCAGGAGGGGCGCGGCAAGCGGATCTACGCCGAGATCCTCCTCGACGCGCCGATCCTCCACCACATCCTGAAGACGGACGCCCGCAGCCTGGTCGAGGTGCAGTACCGCAAGAACCTCCTGGGCTCGATCGCGGCCGGCTCGATGGGCTACAACGCCCACTACGCCAACGTGCTGGCGGCCTTCTTCATCGCCACCGGCCAGGACCCGGCGCACGTGGTCGAGGGCTCGATGGGCATCACCTGCATCGAGTCGCGCGGGCCGGACTCGGTCTTCGCCTCCATCTTCATGCCCGACGTGCCCCTCGGCGCGGTGGGCGGCGGCACCTCGCTCGACACCCAGCGCGAGGCCCTGGCCATGCTCGGCGTCTCTCCCGATCCGGAGCGGCGGGGCGAGGCGGTCACCCGGCTGGCCGAGATCCTGGGCGCGGTGGTGCTCGCCGGCGAGCTGTCGCTGATGGCGGCCTTCACCTCGAACGATCTGGCGCGCGCTCACGAGAAGCTCGGGCGCGGCGAGATTCCCAACCGGCTGCCCACGTAAGGGGAGAGACCGGGCTGATCCCCCGCACCCTCTCCACCGGGCCCTCTCCCGGGGCCGGGCTGGCGCCCGTCGCCGTCTCGGCCCCCGGCAAGCTCATCCTCATGGGCGAGCACGCCGTGGTCTACGGCCGGCCGGCCCTCGCCGCCGCCATCGACCTGCGGCTCCGCGTCCACCTTTCCCCACTGTCCGCCGGCTCCGCCGTCCGCCTCGACCTTCCCGGCCTCCCCCATGAGGAGGAGACCACCTGGGAGTCGGTGCGCGCCCACGCCAGCGCCGTCCGGACGAAATGGGAGGACTACGCCCGCGAGCCCGGCCCCGAGCGCTTCCGGGCCGTGCGCGGCGAGGACCCGGCTCATCTTGTAAAAGCCGCCCTGGGCGAGGCCGCCGAGGCGCTCGGCGACGAGGCCCCTCCGGCCTTGAGGCTGCGCATCGAGTCGGCCCTCCCCGTCGGCTCCGGCTTCGGCAGCTCGGCGGCCACGGCGGCCGGAGTGGTGGCGGCCTACCTCGCCTTCCGCGGCGAGGATCTCGATCTGGACCGCGTCGAGCGCATCGCCCTGGAGGCGGAGCGGCGCCAGCACGGACTCCCCTCGGGGATCGACGGCGCCACCGTGATCCATGGCGGCCTGCTCTGGGCCCGCAAGCTCCCCGGCGGCGTCCTCTCCGCCGAGCCGGTCGCCGTCCGCTCCCCCCTGCTCTCCCATCTCCGGGTCTATGACACGGGCATGCCCGCCGAATCGACCGGCGCCGTGGTGGCCGCCGTGCGCCACCGCCGCGACCGGGACCGGCAAGGGCACGAGCGCACCCTGGACCGCATCGAGGAGGCCACCCGGGCCTTCCGGGAAGAGCTGGAGCGCGAGGAGGAAAATCCGTCGCGCGTCCGCGAGCTGATCGCCGGGTGCGGGTCTTGCTTGGAAGAGCTTGGTGTCGTTCCCGCCGAGGTCCGCGCGCTGGTGCGCTGGATCGAGGCAGAGGGGGGAGCCGCCAAGATCTCCGGCGCCGGATCGCTCTCCGGCCCTGGCGCCGGATCGCTCCTGGTTTATGATCCAGATCCCGAGAGGATCGCCGGCTGGTCTTTCTTACGGCCGTACCCCTATCACCCTGTGCATCTCGGAGCCCCGGGGCTCCGCCTGGAGACCGACGCATGAGCAAAGCCACCGTAACCGCGCCGGCCAACATCGCCTTCATCAAATATTGGGGGGCCCGCGATCTCGACCGGGCGATTCCGATGAACACCTCGATCTCGATGACCCTGGAGCACTGCGTGACCCAGTGCACCGTCGAGACCCTGGACCACGCGGGCGAGGACGAGGTCTGGCTCGCCGAGCCGGACGGCGGCTTCGGCACCCCCGATCCCGAATTCGCCCGCCGCATGCGCGAGCACCTGGACCGCATCCGCCAGTGGGCGGGCCGCAAGGACCGGGTGCGGGTGGCGACGCGGAACTCCTTCCCCACCGCGGGCGGCCTCGCCTCGTCCGCCTCCGGCTTCGCGGCCCTGACCCTGGCCGCCGTGGGCGCCTTCGGCAAGAAACCGTCGCAGCGGGAGCTCTCCCTGCTGGCCCGCCGCAGCGGCTCCGGCTCGGCCTGCCGCTCGATCTTCGGCGGCTTCGTCGAGTGGGCCGCCAACGCGGGCAACGGCAGCGACGAGGAGAGCTACGCCCGCCAGATCGCCGACGCCGACCACTGGGACCTCCGCGACGTCATCGCCGTGGTCGAGATCGGCCCCAAGACCGTCTCCTCGATCGAGGGTCACCGCCTCGCCACCACCAGCCCCTATTACGACAAGCGGCTGGAGCTGGTCCCCGGCCGGGTCGAGAAGGTCCGCAAGGCGATCCGCGAGCGCGATCTCGACGCCCTCGGCCCGGTGATCGAGGAGGAGGCGATCGACCTCCACCTGATCACCATGTCCTCGCACCCGCCGATCTTCTACTGGAGCCCCGGCTCCCTCGCCGTGCTGCGCGCCGTGCGCGAGCTGCGCCAGGAGGGGCTCGCCGCCTGGGCCACCATGGACGCCGGCGCCAACGTGCACGTGATCTGCGACGCCGACTCCGAGGACGAGGTCGCCGAGCGCCTGGAAGACCTCCCCGCCGTGGGCTTCGTGATCCGCGACGGCATCGGCCCGGGCCCGGAGCAGGAAGAGGAGCACCTGTTCTAGGAAGAACACGGACGAGCACGGACCTACACGGACGAACACCGTCCCCGAGCCCGTGTTCGTCCGTGTTAGTCCTTCTGCCCCATGCCCGACCTCACCCTCCTCAAGCTCGGCGGCAGCCTCATCACCGAGAAGGCGCGGCCGGAGACGCCGCGCCTTGAGGTGATCGCCCGGCTGGCCGGAGAGATCGCCAGGGCCTCCCGCGGGACCCGGCTGATCGTCGGCCACGGCAGCGGCTCCTTCGGCCATGTGGCCGCCCGGGAGTCCGGCATCGCCGGCGGGCTCCGCTCGGCGGAACAGCTCCCTGGCGTCTCCCGCACTCAAGGAAGGGCCGCGGCCCTTCATCGCCTGGTGGTCGAGGCTCTGGTGGAAGCCGGGGCCTCCCCCTACTCCATCGCGCCGTCGAGCTGCCTGATCGCCGAGGCCGGCCGGCCCGCCGCCTTCTCCGCCGAGCCCCTCCTCCTGGCCCTCGACCGCGGCCTCCTCCCGGTCCTCTATGGCGACGTGGTGATGGACCGCGCCTGGGGGGTTTCGATCTGCTCCACCGAGAAAGTCTTCGAGATCGTGGCCCGCGCCCTGCTCGATCACGGGCACACGATCCGCCGCGCCCTCTGGCTCGGCGAGACCGACGGCCTCTACGATGCCGAGGGCCGTACCCTCCCCCGCCTCTCCGCCGCCGACCTGGAACGGGCCGCTGGAGCCATCGGCGCCCCTTCGGGCACGGACGTCACCGGCGGCATGCGCCTTCGCGTCGAGACCGCCCTTGCCCTGGCCCGCCTGGGCGTCCCCTCTCTCCTTGCCAATGGGATGGTTCCCGGGCTGCTGGAGAAGGCGGCGCGGGGGGAAGAGGTCGGGGGGACGGAGGTTCTGTAAAGCGGCGATTGGCGCACCCGGCAGGTTGGCCCTCATCACCCCAGCCCTCTTCTCCCCGCCTCCCCCCCACCTGACGGGAGAAGAGGGGGGCCTGTCCGCGGGGTGCTGTCGTAGGG
>JAICSG010000875.1 GCA_025937035.1 Thermoanaerobaculia bacterium
GCACGTCGAGCGGCGACGGCAGGTAATCCACCACCGCGTCGAGCAGCGGCTGCACGCCTTTGTTCTTGAAGGCGGAGCCGCACAGCACCGGGAAGAACGCGCCGGTGATCACCGCTTTGCGGATCAGCTTCTTGACCGTCGCCTCGTCCGGCATCTTGCCTTCGAGGTAGGCGGTGGCCGCGTCGTCATCGAGTTCGCAGGCCGCCTCGATCATCTTGTCGTGGTATTCCTGGGCCTGGTCGACCATGTCGGCGGGAATGTCGATGTCATGGTATTTGGCGCCGAGCGATTCATCGTCCCAGACCACGGCCTTCATGCGCACGAGGTCGATGAGGCCCTTGAAGTTCTGCTCGGAGCCGATCGGCAGCTGGATGGCGACCGGCTTGGCGCCCAACCGCGTCTTGATGTCGTCGAGACATTTGAAGAAGTCGGCGCCGATCTTGTCCATCTTGTTGGCAAAAACGATGCGCGGGACCTTGTACTTGTCGCCCTGGCGCCAGACCGTCTCGGTTTGCGGCTCGACGCCCTGGTTGGAGTCGAGCACGCAGACCGCGCCATCCAGCACGCGCAGCGAGCGCTCCACCTCGATGGTGAAGTCGACGTGGCCGGGCGTGTCGATGATGTTCAGCCGCTTGCCGTTCCAGAACGCAGTGGTGGCGGCGGAGGTGATCGTGATGCCGCGCTCCTGCTCCTGCACCATCCAGTCCATGGTGGCGGTCCCCTCGTGCACCTCACCGATCTTGTAGTTCACACCGGTGTAGAAGAGGATGCGCTCGGTGGTCGTGGTCTTGCCGGCATCGATGTGCGCCATGATGCCGATATTGCGCGTGTCTTTCAGGGGTGATTGCCGTGCCATGGTCGTACCGCTTTTCTCGTCTTTCCGCTTTGCTCTCTGACTATCTAACTACCACCGATAGTGGGCGAAAGCCTTGTTGGCCTCGGCCATGCGATGGGTGTCTTCCTTCTTCTTGATGGCGGTGCCGCGGTTCTCCGCGGCGTCCAGGAGCTCGCCCGCCAGCCGGGCGCGCATCGTCTTCTCACCGCGCCCCATGGCGCCGTTGATGATCCAGCGCATCGAGAGGGCCAGCTTGCGGGAGGGGCGCACCTCGACGGGGACCTGGTAGGTCGAGCCGCCGACGCGCCGGGACTTCACCTCGACCGCGGGCTTCACGTTCTCGATCGCCTTCTTGAAGACCTTCATCGGGTCGTCGTTCGTCTTCGTGCGGATCGACTCGAGGGCGTCGTACAGGATGCGCTCGGCGACCGACTTCTTGCCGTCCTTCATCACCACGTTGACGAACTTGGTGACGAGCTGCGAGTTGTAGAGCGGATCCGGCAGGATCTCGCGCTTCGGAACCTCTCTCCGCCTGGGCATTACTTCTTACCTCCCTGACCAGCCTTCGGGCGCTTGGCGCCGTACTTGGAACGGCCCTGACGGCGGGCCTGCACGCCGACGGCGTCGAGCGTGCCGCGGATCACGTGGTAGCGGACGCCGGGGAGATCCTTCACGCGGCCGCCGCGGATCAGAACGATCGAGTGCTCCTGCAGGTTGTGCCCGACGCCCGGGATGTAGGTGGTCACCTCGATGCCGTTGGTGAGGCGCACGCGGGCCACCTTGCGCAGCGCCGAGTTCGGCTTCTTGGGCGTCTGGGTGTACACGCGGACGCAGACCCCGCGCTTCTGCGGCGAGGCCTGCAGAGCGGGGCTCTTGGTCTTCGTCTCGATGCGTTCGCGACCCTTGCGCACCAACTGATGAATCGTAGGCATGCGTCCAGATCTCCTCGACCCGTTAAATCCCTTGTTCTTCCGCGGAGCGACACGGCGCCGTCCCCACGCTGGGGTGGGTCCGACGGCCCATGCTCCGGCCCCGAACGGTGTTCAGGGTTAGTTGTCTTCGGCTTGAAGACGTCAACCGCCCCCGTCCCTGGCGGGACCATCGGCGGCGAAACCCGCAGAGTCTACATTGAGAGGCCGGCGCGCGTCAACACGCAATCGCGCCCAGACCTAAACCAGGTCGGCCAGCGGGACGCACAGTATAAGCCGGAGCGCCCCCACTCCGCAAGACCGGCGGTTTGAGCCCCTTTCAGGAGAACCCACCTGCCGGCCCCGACTTCGGGCACAGACCTCGAAACCACTGCTGAGAGGGATTGTATTCCAGGTCCTGTCGCCCGTCCAGCCCGGCCCCGCCCGGGGATGAATCCCCGGGCTACGTCTCAACCGAGAAGCCGGCTGAAGCCGGCTCTAAGGGTTAGCTCCCTCTGGCCCAGGAGCCGGCTTCAGCCGGCTTTTCGTTTTGCCTTGTAGCCCGGGCGTTCATGCCCGGGCGGCCCTACGGCCACACCCACCACACCACCCCGCCCGCCACCAGAGCCGCCGCGAACAGCACCGCCACCCGGCCGAGCATCCGGCGGCTGCCGAGGACGGCCACGATCGCCCCCTTGAAGACCAGGTTCACGAGGATGGCGA
>JAICSG010000477.1 GCA_025937035.1 Thermoanaerobaculia bacterium
CTCGCCGTAGAAGAAGAGCCCCTGGGCCTTGGCCCCGCCGATGAGATCCGGATACCAGGCGACCGGCTGGCCCGCCTTGGTGAGCGCGACCTTCCCCTGGCCGATCGCCTTGACGGCCTCGTCCGGCTTCAGGCCGAGCCAGCTTCCGACGCTGGCGGCGGAGAGGTAGATGAGCCCGGTCTGGCGCACCGAGAGGTGGACGCCGTCCGGATTGGCGGTGGCGGCCGCCTTGAGCGCCAGGGGCTTCGGCGCTTCGCCCCGCCCGGCCGGCGGACGGGCGCCGCGCTCGTAGGCCGCCTTGCTCTGGCGGGGATCGCGGCGGCTCCAGTCCACCTGGGCGGCGAACGGCCCGTAGGTGTGGCGCTGGCCGCCGGCCTCGACCTCGATCAGCCGATAGGCCTGCGGCTCGTAGGGGGAAGCCTCCGGGTCCACGAAGCGGTAGGTGCCCCCCTGCGGCGCGTGGAGGAGCCCGGCGAGCAACTCGCGGCCGACCCGCTCCCAGCGTTTCGCCGCGCCGTTCCAGCGCTGCACGTAGAAGCCCGCCGTCCCCGCCTCCGAGGCGGTCTGCCATTCGAGGAGCACGCCGCCGCCGTCGGCCGGCGAGGCGTGGAAGCCCGAGACCACCGCCTCGGTGAGCAGCCCCTGGGTGACCGCCAGCTCGCAGAGCGGCCCGAAAGTGAAGGTCGCCCGCGTCTGAGTGGTGTTCCCCGTCTCGTCCAGGTATTTCGCGGTGGTGCCGTTGGAGGCCGGAGTCCCGGTGACCGGGATGCGCTGGCCGGCCGAGGTCGGGGTTACGTTGACCTGATAGGTGAGGATCGTCGTCGCTCCGGCGGCCACCGTGCCCGGGTTCCAGGTGATGTTGCCGGTGCCGCCGACCGACGGCTGGCTGACGATCGTCCCCTGGCCCACCGCCGCGTTGCCGGCGTAGGTCGCGCCGCCGCCGGGGACGTTGGCGGTCACCAGATTGCTGCTGGAAAACGTGATCGATTGCGCGGTCGGATTCACCACCCGCACGGTGACCTGATATTTGGCGGTCTGCCCCACGGCCGGCGGATTGGTGCCGCTCTTGAAGGTGAGGATCTGCTCGGCGTAGGGCTTCACCGGGGCCGAGCCGCCATCGGTCGGCAGGTAGATCCGGAAGGAATTCGGCTGTGGGTTGGCGGTCGGCGCCACGGTCGCCGATACCTGAGAATTGCCGATGTAAAGGTCTGTGTAGTTGCCGTTGGGGGTGCCGCCGACCAGATAGGAGTCGATCGTGAAGCTCCCCGTCCAAATCCCGTACTCGGTCGACAATTGATCCGAGGTCCAGCGGTTGATCGTATTGCGGGCCCAGGCGTCGTTGCCCGACAGGCTGGCGCTGGCGACCGTCTGCGTGTACGCGCCCGTGCGGCTCGCAAACGCCAGCGAGCCCACGGTGCCGCTGTTGCTGTCGTAGTCGAAGTCGTTGCTGTTGGCGGTGCAGCCGGAGGTGACGTAGGGGTAGAGCGTGTAGGTCCGGGACGCCGTGCCGGTCGCCGGCGGATTGACCCCGAGATTGACGATCGAATCGATGTAGACCGGCAGCTCGGTGCCCCCCGAGGTCGAGTCGCCGTCGTGCGCCCGCACCCCGATGGCGTTGATGTCGTCGCCTGCCGAGGCGCTCATGTCGACCCGCAGCTCCCAGTGGCCGGCGCGGATGTTGTTTTCCTTGATCTGCAGGTTGTCGACGAAGAAGAAATCGTTGTTGCCGTAGCCCGTGATCTCGAGGAACCGGACGCGGGTGTTGGAGGCGATATAGGAGCTGATGTCGTAGCTGCGGGACGAGGAGGCGAAGGCGCCGGTGAAGGTCTCGAGCGTCGTCCAACTGCCGCCGCCGTTCGAGGAGACCTGGACCGCCATCTGGTCGGTGGCCTCGGTGCCGCTCGTGCGGAAATTGAAGCTCAGCGTGGCGCTGGTGACCCCGGACGCCGAGAGGTTGGCCTCCCGCTGGATCGACGACGGGTTGGCGTCTCCGTTGTCGCCGACCCTCAGCTCGCCCCCGGTCACCCGGATGTTGCCGCCGGTGGCGCTGTTGTCGTCGTTGGTCTCCAGCCAGTTGGTCGACCAGGCGAGCGTGCCGTCGTTGTTGGTGTAGGCGCTGGTCGTGAAGTTGTCGCGGAAGGTGTCCCCGGTCGAATCGAACAGGGCCGTCCAGACGCCGTCCGAGCCTGCGGGCGTGGTCGTGTTTCCGGCCGTGAAGCTCGTGGTCCGGGAGCTCCCCTCGGGGCCGAGCAGGCTGTAGGTCGCGGCGGAGTCGAAGCCGTTGCGGTCGCGGTCACGCCCGGCGTTGGCCTCGGTCGTCCCTCCCAGACCGATGTCCGGATCGAACACCTCCACCGTGAGATGGGTCAGCCCCGAGGGCACCTCGATGAAATACCGGTAGAAGGTGTTGAGCGTCGTCGAGACGTACTCGCCGTTGGCCGTGGCCGTGCCTCCGCCCTGCGGCGTCTGGAGCGCCGTCGAGCCGGTGGAGGCGGCGCGCAGGGGGAGCGGACCGGCCAGCAGAGTTACCGCGAACAGGGCGGCCAGAGGACGTCGGAAGGACGGAAGGTGAGTCATCGCAAGGACCTCGCCAAAGCAAAACTACACGGGAACATATCTACGATAGACCTAAAGGGCTATTCCGTCAATCAGTTAAGCCCTTGAGAGGGTGTCTGGAGGGGGTATTCCACTGTAGAGACGCCCCGTGGGGCGTCTCCGAGGCGGAGGGGACGATCCCCTCACAGTGCGACCGCGGAGCGTCGGGAGAACACAGCCGATGTCGCCGCTCCAGAGACGCCCCACGGGGCGTCTCTACAATGGGGCGGCTCACACCCCGCGCGAGGTCAGCACGATCTTCACCGTCCGCAGCAGGATCGACACGTCCAGCCAGAGCGTCCAGTTCGCCATGTAGGCGAGGTCGTAGCGGAGCTTGTTCTGGGGGCTGGAGTAGTAGTCGCCGTTGACCTGGGCGAGGCCGGTCAGGCCGGGGGCGAGCGAGAAGCGCTCGGCGTAGCCGGGCACCTCCTTGAGGTAGCGCTGCACGAAGCCCGGCCGCTCCGGACGGGGGCCCACCAGGCTCATCGTCCCCTGGAGGACGTTGAAGAGCTGGGGGATCTCGTCCAGCCGGAAACGGCGGAGAAAGGCGCCGATGGAGGTCAGCCGCGGGTCCCCCGGTTGCGCCAGCACCTCGCCCGAGCTCTCCTCGGCGTCCTGGCGCATGGTGCGGAGCTTGTAGAGAGTGAACGGCTTCTGCCCGCGGCCCACGCGGGTCTGGCGGTAGAGGATCTCGCCGGGGGAGGTCGCCCGCACGGCCAGGGCGCAGACCGCGAGCACCGGCGAGGCCAGGAGCAGCAGGAGAGAGCCCACCACGAGATCGAGCATCCGCTTGAGCGGCCAGTTGATCCGCCACTCGGTCTCGCGCACCACCTCGATCAGCGGCAGGTCGTTCACCCAGCGGTAGCGCATGCGGCCGATCAGGCTCTCGAAGGGGCCGGGCAGGAGGAGGACGCTGGTGTGGTCCGGCCGCGTGCCGGCGAGGCCGTCGATCAGCCGCGCCTGCCAGGAGTCGTCGCTCCCGACCAGGAGGATGTCGTCGATCCGCCCCGCGGCCAGCAGCGCGGGGAGGTCCGCCGTGGTGCCCAGCCGGGCCCCGAGCGCGGGCTCCTCCCCCCCGGCCACCAACTCGCCGGGGATCGCCACCCAGCCCGCCACCCGGAGGCCATGCCAGGGCTCGCGGGCGATCGTGCGGGCGAGATCGCGCGCCGCCTCGCCGCCGCCCGCGATCGCCACCCGCCGCTCCCGCCGCCGCTCCGTGCGGTCGAGCAGCAGCCGCCAGCCGAACAGCAGAAAGAAATCGAAGACCACGAGCAGCAGCACCACCGAGCGGGGGAACTGGCGGTTGGCGAGGAACCACCAGGCCATCAGGGCCATCGCCTGAAAGGCGGCGGCGACGGCCAGCCGGCGGGCGAGCTCGAGCCGGCCGCGTGGCCGGGGCGCGGCGTCGTAGAGGCCCAGGAAATAGAGCGTGGAGAGCTGCACCAGCAGCACGACCAGCCATTCCCGCGACAGGGAGCGCAGCCGGTCCCCCGGCAGAAGCCCCCGGGTGCCCGGAATCGGCACGTAGAGGCGCACCTGGAACGCGGCCCAGAGCGCGACGACGGCCGCGGCGCCGTCGCCCACCAGCCGCAGGAACCGACGGCGGGACGTCATGACGCGACTTTATACGATCAGGCCCTCATCACCCCGGTCCTTGACCCCCGCCCGGCCTGCGGATACGCTGCCCTCCGCCGCATCGCGGAATTCCGGAAACCGATGAAAG
>JAICSG010000694.1 GCA_025937035.1 Thermoanaerobaculia bacterium
GGAATGGGCCCGCTGCAGGTGGTCCACGAAGGCGGCCGGAAGGACCGGTGGCGGCAGGCTCTCGCAGCCGGGGAAGGCGGCGTCCTGGGAGAAGCCCCCCTTCGGGCTGATCGTGTCGGCGGGGTCCCGATCCTTGTCCGCCGTCTGGGGGAGCTGGCCATTGGCGAGGATGTCCCGCAGGTTGATCGTCTGCACGTCGTAGCCGGTCAGGTAGACGTCGAAGGCCAGGGTGGGCACGGCGAGGTCGGTCCACAGGGTCACGTGGGCGATCACCGGGCTCGCGACGGCGTTGTTGATCGAGAACAGGGTGGTTTTTCCCCCGGAGCCCGAGAGGTCGACCTCGAAGTACGGCAGCAGCAGGGTGGCCGCGGGCGCGTGGTCGAGAGCGCAGAGGTCGGCCCGGGCCGCGAGCGGCAGGCCCGCCGTGAGGATCAGGAGAAGGGCGGCGATCCGTTTCATCTCGGGTTCCTCCAGCTCAGAAGAAGGGGTTGACCGACTGGGGATTGCAGCCGCTGTCGCGCGGGTCGGCCTCGTAGCCGACGCTGAAGGTGCCCAGCGCCGTGTGGACCGCCCCCAGCCAGGACTGCGTCGCGCCCGGCGCGTTGACCGATCTGGCGAAGGTCTTCATATCGAGATAGGCCCAGCCGAAGGTATACGGCACCGGGAACGCCGCTCCCCCCACCGGCACGCGGCCCGCCTCAGCCGGGAAGGGGGACGGGATGAGAGGACAGGTGATGGGGAAGGGGCAGCTCGGGACCTGAGGCTGCTCCTGCTCGTCGAAGATCACGGTGCGCGAGAATTCCCAGGGGAAGGGGTACCACTCGGGAGGGACGCCGCAGACGAACGGCTGGTTGCGCACCCGGCTGTCGCGCCAGTAGATCAGGTGGGTGCCGCCGGTGAAGGGGCCGCCGTTGACGAACCGGCTCTCCCAGACCGTCGGGAGAGGCTCCCGGCCGTCGGCTCCGGAGGCATTCACATAGCGCTCGTAGAAGGTCGGATGGCCGGCGAAGCGCGCCGGATCGGACTCGACGCGCACCAGGTCCTCCCCTTCCGCGACGTTCCCCGCCGGATCGATGAGGAAGAAGTCCCCCCACAGCACGTTGTCGTTCCCCGCCACGCCGTCCGGGCCGAAGTAGCCGGGGTCCGCGGGGGTCAGCGAGGAGCACCGCCGGGTCACATCCACCGTCACGTAGCCGCGCTCGATCGAGTCGCCGACAGCTTGGCCCGCGCACTTCCCGCCCAGCAGCGGCGAGGCGAGCCCCTGATGGGCCCGCGTCAGATGGCTCACCACGTCAGGAGACAGGGGAGCCGGAGGCAGCAATCCCTCGCAGCCGGGAATGCCGATGTCTTCCGAGAGCTGCCCCTTCGGGCTGATCGTGTCCTGGCGGTCCTGCGAGGCATCGGCCGTGGCCGGCAAGGTGCCTGCTGTGAAGAGGTCCCGCAGATTGATCGTCTGCACGTCGTAGCCCGTCAGATAGACGTCGAAGGCCAGGGTGGGCACTCCGAGGTCGGTCCACAGCACGACGTGGGCGAGCTTCGCGCGGTCGCTCGCGTTGTTGATCGAGATCAGGGTGGTCCGCCCGCCGGGCTTCGTCAGGTCGACCTCGAAGTACGGCAGGAGGAGGGTCGCCGCCGGGACGACGTCCACCGTACAGGTCTTCGCCATCGTGGGCCGGGGGCCCGCCAGGACCGGGAGGGTCAGGAGCAACGCCAGCAACGGAAGTCGTCTCATAGCTTCCTCGCGGGGTCGGGTACAGCGTTTATGCTCCCAGAGCATTTCATGATTGGAGCCCAGCTTCAAGGGCTGAGGGCGTAGACGCGGGCGTGGGGGTCTGCGTAGACGGGCGTGAACCAGCGCCGAAAGGCGCCGTCCTCGGGGAATGGCAGGCCACCGTTCTCCGTCACCAGGAGATGGTCGGCGCCGAGCCCGCGCAGCTTCCGGTAGAGGTCCTCCGGCCGCCGTACGCCGGAGAGCACGCGCAGGAAGCCGGCCGGGCCGAACCAGTCCCCCAGGAACCGGCCGCGGGCCAGATAGGCCATGCTCTCGGCGTGCAGCCCCCAGACGGTGTAGGCGCTCCCCCGCGTCCGGTTGAGCCAGGCGACCGCGGGATAGAACGGCAGGCTTCGCGAGAGATAGCTCTCGCGCTCCGCCGCGGTGACCGGCAGCGGACCCTGCTTTCGTATCCGGTAGCCGGCGTAGAGCCAGCCGGGGAGGACACAGAGCAGGCAGAGGACCGCGATCGCCCGCTTGGGGCTCCGGTCCCCGAAGACGGCGGCCAGAGAGACCGCCACGGCCACGCTGGCCAGGGGGAGGACCGGCTCCAGATAGCGGCCGTCCGGCGGCAGGAAGGTGAAGACGAGCGCGTACAGGGCCGTCAAGGCCAGCGCTCCCCTCACCCACCGGTCGCGGACGGCCCCCCAGAGCAGCAGGGGGATGGCGGGCAGGTAGAACGGCGAGAAGGGGGGCTGCTGGTTGTAGAGGTCCCGCCGGAAGACGAGGTCCCAGGGAAGCCGGAGCCAGTGCGCCAAGTGATCTCCGTGGGGCTGCTGCAGCTCAGGGACATTCGTGGGGGTCCACAGATTGGGGCCGAAGATCCGGGGCAGGAAGGGGAAGAGCGGATTGCCGCTGAAGGCGAGGATCCGCAGGTACCAGGGGGCGAGGACGGCGAGGGCGATCACGCCGAACAGGAGGCCGTCCCGGAGCCGCGCCGGGAGGGGCCGGTCTCTCCCCAGGGCGAGCACGATCAACCCCGCGACCCCCAAGAAGAAGAGCCCGAGGTACTTGACGTCGCCCGCCGTGGCCAGGAAGACCGCGGCCAGGATCAGCCAGCCCCGTCCGCCGCCGGTGCGCCAGCGGTCCAGGCCATAGAGCCCGGCGGTGACGAACAGCGTGAGGCCCGCCTCGATGTAGCCGGTGCCCGCCAGATAGACCACGATCGGGTTCCCCAGGAAGACCGCCGCGGCCAGCCACCCCACCCAGGGGCGCTCCGGGAACCTCCGCCTCCCCCACTCCATCGCCAGCGCCGCGCTCAGCAGGGTCATCAGGAGCTGGACGCCGTGCGCCGCGACGTCGGCCCCGAGCAGCATCACCCCCGCGAAGAGGATCTCGTTGACCTGGGGGAAGACCGGTACGCGGCGGTCGAGGAGGTACGGCACGCCGCCGGACTCCA
>JAICSG010000382.1 GCA_025937035.1 Thermoanaerobaculia bacterium
ACCACCAGAGGCGGTGACATCAGATAATTCGCCCTAACATCGGGATTAATGCGGCCTTCGAAGTTGCGATTGCCAGAGAGCACCGAGGCCACGACCAAGTTCTTGCGATCAATCTCGCCGGAGATTTCCTCCGGCAACGGGCCGGAATTTCCGATGCAGGTGGTGCAGCCGTAGCCCACGAGATTGAAGCCGAGCTGGTCGAGGTAGGGGGTGAGCCCCGCCTCGCGGTAGT
Organism: Thermoanaerobaculia bacterium; assembly: GCA_025937035.1. Lineage (GTDB taxonomy): Bacteria > Acidobacteriota > Thermoanaerobaculia > Multivoradales > UBA5704 > DATARR01. The sequence continues at coordinate 233 of JAICSG010000382.1, forward strand.
ACTCGGTCACCACCTTGGAGCCCGGGGCGAGGCTGGTCTTCACCCATGGCTTGGTGGAGAGCCCCTTCTCGACCGCCTTCTTGGCGAGCAGGCCGGCGGCGACCATCACCGACGGGTTGGAGGTGTTGGTGCAGCTCGTGATGGCCGCGATCACCACCGAGCCGTCCTGGAGGGCGGCCGCGGCGGGATCGGCCGCCACGTCGACCTCGGGCTCGGCCACCGCCAGGCCCGCGGCGGTGCCGCCCGCGGACTGGAGCCCATAGGCCACGGGGCGCGCCTTGCCGGTGCGGCCGGCGGCGGTCATCGCCTCCAGCTCCTTGAGGAAGGAGGATTTGACGTCCGAGAGGCGCACCCGGTCCTGCGGCCGGCGGGGGCCGGCGAGGCTCGGCTCGACCGTGCCGAGGTCGAGCGAGAGGATGTCCGTGTAGGCCGCCTCGGGGGAGCCCGCCGTATGGAAGAGCCCCTGCTCCTTCATGTAGGCCTCGACGGTCGCCACGGCCTCGGGGGAGCGGCCGGTGAAGGCGAGGTAGTCGAGCGAGACCTGGTCGACGGGGAAGATGCCGCAGGTGGCGCCGTACTCGGGCGCCATGTTGCCGATGGTGGCGCGGTCGGCCAGCGGCAGGTTGGCGAGGCCGGGGCCGAAGAACTCGACGAACATGCCGACCACCCCCCGCTTGCGCAGCATCTGGGTGACGGTGAGCACGAGGTCGGTGGCGGTCGCCCCCTCGGGGAGCTGGCCCGAGAGGCGGAAGCCGACCACCTGGGGGATCAGCATCGACACCGGCTGGCCCAGCATGGCCGCCTCGGCCTCGATGCCGCCCACGCCCCAGCCGAGCACGCCGAGGCCGTTGACCATGGTGGTGTGGGAGTCGGTCCCCACCAGGGTGTCGGGGTAGAGATACCGCTGCCCGCCGACGTCCCCCTCCATGACCACCCGCGCCAGGTACTCCAGGTTGACCTGGTGGACGATGCCGGTGTCCGGCGGCACCACGCGGAAATTGCTGAAGGCGGTCTGCCCCCAGCGCAGGAAGGCGTAGCGCTCGCTGTTTCGTTCGAGCTCCTTCTCGGCGTTGATCAGGAAGGCGGCGGCGGAACCGTACTCGTCCACCTGCACCGAGTGGTCGATCACCAGCTCGACCGGCTGGAGCGGGTTGATCCGCCTGGGATCGCCCCCCATGGCCACCATGGCGTCGCGCATGGCGGCCAGGTCGACCACGGCGGGAACGCCGGTGAAGTCCTGGAGCAGGACGCGGGCCGGCATGAAGGCGATCTCCCGCGTTGGGGTCTCCCTGGGGTCCCAGCGGGCCAGGGCCTCGATCTCGTCCGCGGTGACCGCCGAGCCGTCCTCGCGGCGCAACAGGTTCTCGAGCAGGATGCGCAGGGCATAGGGGAGGCGGGAGACGTTGAATCCCCGCTTCTCCAGCGCGTCCAACCGGGCCATCTGGAGCTCGCGCCCACCCGCCCGGAGGGTCGCGCGGCTTCCGAAGCTATCGTTCATGGGACTTTTCTCCTCAGGATCGCTGAAAGGGGTGGCGGAGGCCGGAGCGCGCCGCCATCCAGAAGATAACAGCTCGAACCTGTTTCTCCCAAGGGTCGGCAGCCGGGGTAAGATGGGGCCCATGTCGGTGAGCGGCTCCGATCTCTCCACCCCGGTCCTGCTGATGGCGATGCCGCAGGTGCTGGACCCCTTCTTCCACCGCAGCGTGGTCCTCCTCCTCCATCACGAGGACCAGGGGAGCTTCGGCTTCATCCTCAACCGCCCCACGGGGATCAAGGTGAGCGAGATCCTGAAGGGGATGGACGTCGGCTGGTCCGGCCGCGAGGAGGCGGTGGCCTACTTCGGGGGGCCGGTGCAGCCGAACCTGGGCACGGTGCTGTTCGCGCCGGTCCTGCCCGACGGCAACCCCGAGGACACGGCCACCGAGGTGCTCCCCGGCGTGGCGCTGACCCAGCACATCGGCGACCTCTCGCGGCTGGCCGAGGCGCCGCCCGAGCAGTTCCGGCTGATCCTGGGCTACGCCGGCTGGGGGGAGGGGCAGCTCATGGAGGAGATCCTCCGCAACGACTGGCTGACGGCGCCGGCCAGCAGCGAGCTGATCTTCGCCCCCGATCCCGAGCAGATCTGGGGCGCGGCCCTGCGGTCGGTCGGCATCGATCCCGTCGTCCTCCCCTCCTGGATCCCGGGGCGCGACTCCGAGGACTCCACGAACTGAGGCGGAGCTCAGGCGCCTCCGACAGCCCATGAAAACCGTCCATCACCGATCGGCCGGCGGACTGGTCGTGCGCGGCTCCAGCATCCTCCTCATCTCCACCCAGGCCGGCCGCCGCTGGCAGCTCCCCAAGGGGCACATCGAGGAGGGGGAGACCCCCGAGCAGACCGCCGTGCGCGAGGTGCGGGAGGAGACGGGGGTCACCGGCAGGGTGGTGGCCCCCCTGCCCGGGGTCGAGTACTGGTTCGTGGAGAAGGGGATCCACCGGGTCCACAAGCAGGTGGACTACTTCCTGCTCACCTACGTCAGCGGCGACGCCTCCGACTTCGACTCCCGCGAGGTCTCGGGGGCCGAGTGGTTCTCCTGGGACGAGGGGATCTCCCGGCTCAGCTTCGAGAACGAGCGCAAGGTGGTGCGCGAGGCGCGCGAGATCGTCCAGCCGGACCGCCAGGCCTCCGGCCAGACGGGATAAGATCGGCGGCCGGAGGGGACATCGACCCATGACGCGAGCCCTGCTGCAGGTCGTGTTGAACGGCGTGGCCGTCCTGATCGCGGCCTATCTGGGGATCGGAATCACCTACACCGGCAGCCTGCTGGGGCTGCTGCTGGTCGGCCTGGTGATCGGCCTGGTCAATCTGATCGTGAAGCCGATCGTCACCTTCTTCTCCTTCCCCCTGATCGTGGTCACCCTGGGGCTGTTCTACCTGGTGATCAACGGCCTGATGCTCTACCTGGCCGCCTGGCTGGTGCCGCGCCACCTGCACGTGGACGGCTGCGGCGCGGCGATCCTCGGGGGGCTGGTGATCGCGCTGGTCAACTGGCTGGTGCGGGCCTTCAGCAAGGAGTCGTAACGGATGGCACGGGTCGGCATCACCCCCTCCCAGGCGCGGCGGGAATCGAAGCGGGCGCGGCGGGAGCGCGCGGGGGAGATCCTGGCGCGGCTCCGGCGGGAGTATCCGCGGACCCGGCTGGCGCTCGACTTCCAGAGCCCCCTCCAGCTTCTGATGGCCACCGTGCTGGCGGCCCAGTGCACGGACCAGAAGGTCAACGAGGTGACCCCGCCGCTCTTCCGGCGCTACCCCGCGGCCCGCGACTTCGCCGCGGCCGATCTCGCGGATCTGGAGGAGATGGTCCGCCAGACCGGCTTCTTCCGCAACAAGGCCAAGGCCCTGAAGAATCTCGGGATGGCCCTGATGGCCGAGCACGGCGGCGAGGTGCCGGACGCCATGGAGCCCCTGGTCGCGCTGCCGGGGGTGGGGCGGAAGACGGCCAACGTGGTGCTGGGGAACGCCTTCGGCCGCAACGAGGGGGTCGCCGTGGACACCCACGTCCAGCGCCTCTCCCGGCGGCTCTTCCTCACCGAGGAGGAGGACCCGGAGAAGATCGAGCGGGACCTGATCGCTCTCCTGCCCCGGGAGGAGTGGACGCGCTTCGCCCTGCTCCTTCAGGATCACGGCCGGAAGACCTGCAAGGCCCGCAAACCCGAATGCGCCGTCTGCCCGGTGGCGGACCTCTGCCCCTCGGCGGAGATCTAGGGAGGAATCGAATGACACCAGGAAAGATCGCCGTCGTCACCGGGGCCAGCTCCGGCATCGGCGCCGCCGCCGCCCGGGCGCTCGCCGGGGCCGGTTTCGAGCTCTGGCTCGGCGCCCGCCGCCTCGACCGCCTGCGGGAGGTCGGGGAGCCGCTCGGCGCCCACGTCCTGGAGCTGGACGTGCGGGATCTCGGGAGCATCGAGGCCTTCGCCGGCCGGCTGCCGTCCGCCGTCCACCTGCTGGTCAACAACGCCGGCGGGGCCCTCGGGCTCGACCGCGTGGAGGCGGCCCGGGACGAGGATTGGATCGGCATGTGGGAGACCAACGTCCTCGGCGTGATGCGGGTCACCCGCGCCCTGCTCCCCGCCCTGCGGGCCTCGGGGGACGGCCACGTCATCAACCTCGGCTCCACGGCCGGCTTCGAGACCTACGTGGGCGGCGCCGGCTACACCGGCAGCAAGCACGCCCTCAAGGCCTTCACCCGAACCCTCCGGCAGGAGCTGCTGGGAGAGCCCATCCGGGTGACCGAGGTCGCCCCGGGGATGGTCGAGACCGAGTTCTCGGTCGTCCGCTTCCACGGCGACGAGGAGCGGGCGAAGTCGGTCTACCGCGGCCTGCAGCCGCTGACGGCCGAGGACATCGCCGACTGCATCGCCTGGGTGGCCACCCGCCCGTCCCACGTCAACATCGACGAGATCGTCGTCCGCCCGCGCGACCAGGCCACCTCCACCATGGTGCACCGGCGGGAGGCCGCGAAGCCGCGGACTTGAGCCCCCGGACGGCCCCGCTGCTCCTTATTGCCCTGCTCTGGGGCCTGCTCTGGCTCGGGGTGGGGTGCGCCCGCAAGAACCTGACCACGCCGGAGCTCTACGCCACCTACTGCGCCCGCTGCCATGGCGAGCGGGGGGAGGGGAAGGGGGACAACCTCGCCCTCTACCCCCACCTCAACCTCCTCACCTCGCCGATGGTGCGGCGGGGCGA
>JAICSG010001228.1 GCA_025937035.1 Thermoanaerobaculia bacterium
GGGGCCGGAGGACGGCTACTTCTGGAGCCCGCGGGGGGTGGCCCTGCTGGAGGATTTCGACCGCCTGGCCCCCGCGGCGCCGGGCGTGGGCGGCTGGCTCGGCCCCCTCCCCTTCTTCGAGGGCTCGGCGCGGGCGCAGGGGCACGAGCCGCCCGTCTCGCGGCTGCCCCCGATCGAGATCCGCCGCGCCGGCGCCATGACCGAGGTGCTCACCATCCGGGTCGGCCTGCGGCAATACCTGACGCCGGACAAGCGGTCGGCCCGCGTGCGCCTGTTCGTCCCCGGCGCCGACTACGCCCGCGGGCGGGAGCTGCGCGCCTTCCTCGAACGGCGGCTGCCCGCCCTGGCCGCCCGCCACGGCGCCCGGGTCCATCTCTCGGGGGACGTACCGGTGGGGCTGGCGGTGATCGGCACCATCGTGGGCAACCAGCTCCGCTCGATCGGCTGGACGGCGGCGATGATCGTCCTCATGCTGCTCGCGGCCACCCGCAGCCCGCGCTGGACGGCGGTCACCCTGGCCCCCGTGCTCGCCGCGGTGGTGCTCCTCTTCGGGGCCCTGGGCTGGGGGGGCGTCCCGCTCGGCATCGCCACCAGCCTGTTCGCCGCCCTCACCCTGGGGGCGGGCGTCGACTTCGGCCTCCACTACGTTCACGCCTACCGCCGCGAGCGGGCCGCGGGCCTCCCCCATGGAGAGGCCGTGGGGGCGGTCCTGCGCACCGCCGGCCGGGGGCTGCTCTGGAACGCCCTCGTCCTCGCCCTGGGGTTCGCCGTGCTGGGCTTCTCGGCCATCCGGCCGAACGCCAGCCTGGGGTTCCTGCTCGCGGCGGCGATGCTGGTGAGCTACGGCACCACGGTGGTCTTCCTGCCGGAGGTGCTGCGGTGGGCCGGCCTCCCTCTCCCTCTCCTGAAGGAGAGGGAGAGGGGTGAGGTCGGGACGGATCAGTTGAAGCCCGCGGGGAGATCCGTCGGGTAGGGGCGAACCAGCGCCACCGCGTCCGGGGTCACCGGACCCGGGGAGTGCCCCGTCTGCCGGGTGATCACGGGGAATTCGTACTTCGGGAAGGGGCCGGCCGGGAAGCCCGAGGTCGCGGTGATGCCCACGAAGAGGTTGGACGAGCCGGCGGTGGTCACCTCCGGCGTGCCGTCGCCGTCCCCGTCCACCAGAAGGCCGGCCCTCAGCACCTTGATCCCCTTGCTGGAGGGCTGGAAGTTGCCCGGCCCGCCGGTGCGGACGAAGGGGGCGCTGGTGGCCTGGATCACGATGTCCCGGCCGCCGTTGCAGGTCACCGCGCCACAATCGATGATCGTGTTGGAGCGGGTGGTCGTGCTGGTGAAGACCAGCCGCGGCCGCACGTAGAAGGTGGTGTCGAAGGTGCCGCCGTCGCCGTTGGCGAAGTGGAACGTCACGGTGCCGGGCTGCACGGTGGTCCGGAACTGGGAGAGGAACACCCGCAGATCGTAGGTGTCCTTCCCGATGCTCACCGGCTTCTCGCTGACCAGCCGCAGAGCCGCGATCGAGATCGGCCCGGAGCCCGCGCCGGTGCTGTCGA
>JAICSG010000091.1 GCA_025937035.1 Thermoanaerobaculia bacterium
AGCGCCTGGGTGAGGCGGTCGATCTCCCCCGGGCCGAAGCGCGCCCCCCCCTTGAACATCATGTGCTCGAGGAAATGGGCGACGCCGCCGTGGCCGGCAGGCTCGTCGCGGGTGCCGGCGCGGTAGAAGAGGGCCGAGGTGACGACCGGCGCCTGGGGGTTTTCCAGCAGACAGACGGTCAGCCCGTTGCCGAGCCGCTCGAGCTCCAGCCTCCCGGGGAGGGACTTGAGGCCCGGCGGGGCCTCCAGGGCTTCGACGTGGGAGCGCATCCAGCGAGCGATTGCCTGGCCTCTATCCACCGTTACCTCCCGCCGTGAGATCCACGTTGATCCGCTGCCGCTGCTTCTCGGCCGTCTCGATGACCACGACCTCGACGTCCTTCTGGGCATATCCCGGCGCCACGAAGGAGAGCCGGTGCTTGCCGGGGTTGAGCACCAGGATCTCCCGGGGCCGCAGCAGGCCGCCGGCGTAGCGCCGCGCCTCGCCCACCGACTGGCCGTCCACCAGCACCTGGGCGTTGCCGGGGCGCACGTTGAGGGCCACCCCTTCGCGCACCCGGATGGTCTCCAGGTCCGAGGCGTCGATGTCCGCCGCGGCCATCGGCTTGAGACGGGCGGAGATGGTGGCCGCGCCCCCCGCTCCCGCCTCGACCGCGATCCGCATCTCCTTCATCCCGTCCTTCTTGATCTTCACCAGATACATTCCAGGGCCGGGAAACGTATAGGTGCGCGCCCCCTTCTGGCCGCTCCAGTCCTCGGCCTTGCCGAGCACCGCCCGGTCCACCAAGACGTAGGCGTCCGGCGGGACCACCCGGAAGGCCACTTGCAGGCCGGTGCGGATCGTCTGGTCCGCCGCCGGCGCCTCCGGGGCGGCCTCGGGCTCCGGCTCCCGGGGGGCCGGAACGGGCGCCGGGGCCGCGGGCTCGCTCGGGACCGGCCGCGGGACCCGCTGCTCCGGATGGGCGGGGGTGGGCACGGGCGGCGGCGCGGAGGAGGGCGCGGGGGACGGGGCCTTCTCGACCGGCTTGGGACGGGTGGCCGGCGGCGGCGCCTGGGAAATGGCAGGGGAGGTCTGTTGGGGCGTCTTGATCTCCGGAGCGGTCTGGACGGGCGCGGGGGAGACCGGGCCGGGCGCCGGGGTCGAGACCGGGCCCGAGACGGGCTGCACCGGCGCCGGAGCCGTCTGAGAGGTCTCGGCGGTCTGGGTCGCGGGCGCGGAGGCGGCGTTGCGCATCCGCCAGAGCTTCCAGACGTAATAGCCGCCACCCGCCATTCCCGCCACCGCGACCAGCAGCAGGAGGCCGGCTATCAGCAGCGCCACGGGGAGCTTTTTCCGCACCGGAGGGGGCGGCATCGTGGGCACGGCCATCGGGACCGCCGGCATCGGGGCCGCCGGCATCGAGGCGGTGGGAATGGGAGCGGCCACCGTGGGCGACGGCGGCGGCATGCTCGGAGTCGTTTCCGGGGAGGCCGGCACCGTGCCGAGGGTGGGGCGGGCCTCGGCGACCCCGGCCGGCAGGATGGGGGCGTCGGTGGTGCGCTTGGGGAGCACGCGGGTGGCGTCGAGCGGGCCGGTGCCGGCCGGCGCCGAGAGGGTCTCGTCGGACAGCTCGGCCTCGATGAAGGCCAGCTCGCGGGCGACCTCCCCGGCGGTGGGAATGCGCTCGTCGCGGCTCTTGGCGAGCATGCCCCGCAGCAGCGTCTCGACGCGGGGGGGCACGGCGCGCAGCTCCGAGACCGGCGGCGGGTCCTTGTGCAGGATCTGGTAGACGAGGGTGGTGATCGTGTCCCCCTCGAACGGCCGCTTGCCCGAGAGCATCTCGTAGAAGACGACCCCCAGCGAGAAGATGTCGCTCCGGCCGTCGAGGTCGTCGCCGCGGATCTGCTCCGGGGAGAGGTACTGTGGGCTGCCCATCACCGAGCCGGCCATGGTCAGCTCGGTGCTCTGGCCGGCCATCTTGGCGATGCCGAAGTCGGCCACCTTCACCCGGCCGGCGCGGTCGAGCAGGATGTTGCCCGGCTTGATGTCGCGGTGGACGATCCCCTGGCCGTGGGCGTAGTCGAGGGCCTCGGCGGCCTGACGGACGATGCGCAGCACCTGCCGCAGGCTGAGGCGCTGCTGCTCGGGGTCGAGCCGGGCCGCGAGGTCGGTCCCCTCGACGAACTCGAAAGCCAGATAGAGGAGCCCCTCGGCCTCGCCGGCGTCGAACAGGGTCACCACATTGGGATGGAGCAGCCGCCCGGCGGCGCGGGCCTCGCGCAGCAGGCGGCGTTTGCGATCCTCGATCTCCTGGGGACGGCCGACCAGGCGGACGGTCTTGATCGCCAGCCGGCGGTCGATCTGCGGGTCCTCCGCGAGATAGACCTCCCCCATGGCGCCGGCGCCCAGGAACCTCAGGATGCGGTAGCGGCCGACGAGATGGCCGCCTTCCAAGGCGTTCACTACTGGCTAGACCCCGGGACCCGGATCCGGGTCCGGCATTCCGATCAGATCCTCATCCCCTGACAGCGGCTCCCCCGCCTTCTCCCCCTCCTGGCCGGTGGCCACGTCCTCGCGCTGATTGAGCAAGGCGCGGGCCTCCTCGGCGCGGCCGGGGGGGACACGGATGTTTACCGTCGCCAGCTCCCCGATATCGGTCGTCGGAAACTCGCTCGCGAACAGGGACTCCGCCTCGGCCTCGATGCCGCTGCTCTGCAGGAAGCCGACGACCACGGTCGCCTCCTCCTCGCTGCCTACGATCTTGACGATTTCCCACTCTTCGGCTTCGGCCATCAGCTTCCTCCAGGCTCTCAAAATTGGATCATATCGTAGCCGTCGGCGCGGCGGGGGGACGGGCGGGGACCGGCTCCCTATGGCGGCCCGGAGCCTCCAGGCCTTCGAGGGTGTAGGGGACCCGCTCGTTGCGGGGATACCAGTGCCGGCTGTGCTCGGCGAAGCGGCCGAGCGAATGATGCCAGCGGTAATGGGAGACCACGATCGACTGGCCGTCCGCCTCGATCCAGTTGCAGGTGTTCGCCTCCCGCTCTCCCGCGCGGCCCCGGTTCGAGGTGGTCGTTCCCGAGTGGAGGATCACTACCGGCGGCCTCCCCTTGGGGTAGAACTCCTCGGAGCTCCCGATGTAGGCCTGGTGGAGGTGCCCCGAAAGGATCAGGTCCACCCCGGCGCTGGAGAAGAGGTCGATCGCCTCGTAAGCGTTGGCCAGCACCTCCTGCGTGCCGAAGTTGGGGGGCGGGATCAGGTGGTGATGGGCCACCACCACCTTGAGCACCTCCTCGGGGGTCGAGCGCAGGATCTTCTCCACCTCCAGCAGCCGCCGGAGGGTGATGCGGCCGTCCTTGATCGTCCAGCCGAAAGCGGTGTTGATCCCCACCACCAGCAGCTCCTCGTCGCGGTAGACCGGCTCCAGCTCCGGGCTGAAGTACTTCCTGTAGCAGCCGTAGGGGTTGAAGATCCGCTCCCAGACGCGGTAGAGCGGAACGTCGTGGTTGCCCGGCACCGTGAGGGTCGGCACGCCGAGCGCCTCGATGCGGTCGACGAAGGCGCGGGCCTGCCGGAACTGCTCCGGCTTAGCCCGCTGGGTCAGGTCGCCCGAGACCACCACGAAGTCGGGCCGCTGCCGCTCGACAAGCTGGACCACCCCGTCGGAGACCTGGGGGAGGTGCGGCGGCCCGAAGTGGACGTCGGAGATATGTAGGATGGCGCGCAGGCGGCCGGTCTCCCTAATCGCCCTGCAGATCGACGAGATGGCTGACGTGCCGGGAGACCTCGGCCGCGGCGATCCCGGAGAGGGCCTTCAGGATCTCCGGCCCGTGCTTGCGGCCGACGTAGAAGCCGCCCACCGCCGCCACCAGTAGCGACGGGATCGGGTACCGCACCACCAGCCGCTGCCAGTCCAGCCCCTCGGGGACGATCTCGTCGATCAGCTCCTCGACGATCGATTCGCGCTCCTGCAGCTCCATCCTCCACCTCCTTTGGGGGGTTGCGCCCTACTCCTCGTCGTCCCGGCCACCGCGCCCGCGCACGACCAGCCCGAGCAGGAAGCCGACGCCGGCGGCGATCATCACCGCCTTGGCCGGGTTGTCCCGCACGAAGAGGCTCACCTCGCGCGACAGGTTGCCCGCCTCGGAGCGCACGCGGGCGTAGGTCTGCTGGGCGTTCTCGGCCACGTCGCTGTAGGTCTCACGGGCCCGCTCGGCCCCCCGGCGGATCTCCTGGGAGGCCCGCTCGGCGCCACGCCGGACGTCCTCGGACACCTTCTTGTAGCGGTCCTGGGCCTGATCGCCCAGCTTCTGGAACCGCTTGCGCGCCGTCTCGACGCCATCCGCGACCGCCTCGCGTGCCGAATCGACGCCGTCCTCGATCTCTGATTTCATGTCAGCCATGGCTGGCCTCCTGAACAAGCATGGGAATAAGGGTCTGCCGATGCTCTGGCAGGAGTGACAACCGGTAAATGTAGCAGGATTCGTGCCCCGGGGGTGGGCCCAGAGGGGGACAGACGCCCCGGTGCTAAGATCCCCCACCATGGCCACCGTCACCTTTCACGGCGCCTGCGGAGTGGTCACCGGCAGCTCGACCCGGCTCGACTGGGGGGAGCGGAGCGTGCTGGTCGACTGCGGGATGTACCAGGGGAGCGATGAGCTGGAGCAGCGGAACTGGGCGCCGTTTCCCTATGCGCCGGCCAGGCTGGCGGCGGTGGTGGTGACCCACGCCCATCTCGATCACACGGGGCTCCTGCCGCGCCTGGTGGCCGAGGGGTACTCGGGGCCGATCTACTGCACGGGCCCGAGCCGGGGACTGATCTCGCTGGTGCTCCAGGACGCCGGCAGGCTCCAGGAGGAGGGGGCCCGCTACGCCCGCCAGAAGGGATACAGCCGCCACCCCGAGCCGAAGCCCCTCTATACCGAGGCGGACGCCCGCCGGGCCCTCAAGCTCCTGCGACCCCTCCCCTTCGACGAGGACCGCGAGCTCTTCCCCGGCGTCCGCTTCCGCTTCACCCGCGCCGGCCATCTCCTGGGCGCGGCGAGCGTCGAGGTCACCGGCAAGGGGAGCGACGGCGAGGCCCGCACCTGGTGCTTCTCGGGGGACGTGGGCCGCTACGGCGTCCCCATCCTCAAGGACCCCGAGCCCCCCCCCACGCCCCCCGCCGCCCTGCTCCTCGAATCGACCTACGGCGACCGCCGGCACCCCCAGGAAGACGCGGCCGAGGCGCTGGGGAAGATCATCACCGAGACCTACGCCCGTGGCGGCATGGTGATCATCCCCGCCTTCGCCCTGGGGCGGACCCAGGAGATCCTCTACCACCTCTCCCATCTGGTGGAGGCCGGCCGGCTCGATCCGAAGACTGTCTTCCTCGACAGCCCGATGGCGATCAACGCCACTCAGCTCTACGACAAGGCCGAGGCCGAGCACGACGAGGAATTCGACGCCCTCGCCGTCGATCCCCTGGGGGACGGCCGCTTCCAGCGTTGCCGCACGGTGGAGCAGTCCAAGGCCCTGAACACCCGTGGCGAGCCGGCGGTGATCGTGGCCTCCAGCGGCATGGCGAACGGCGGCCGGGTGGTCCACCACCTCCTCCACCGCCTGGGGGACCCCCGCAGTTCGGTCGTCTTCAGCGGCTACCAGGCCGAGGGGACCCGCGGACGCGCCCTCCTCGACGGCGCCGAGACGGTCGCCATCCAGGGCCAGACGGTGTGGGTGAAGGCGCACATCCACCAGCTCTCCAGCCTCTCCGCCCACGCCGACCGCGACGAGCTGCTGCGCTGGTGCCGGGCCCTCCCCGGGCCGCCGCAACGGATCTTCCTGAATCATGGCGAGGACCCGGCCCGCAAGGCGCTGGCGGCGGCGATCGCCGACGAGCTCGGCTGGCCCCGGCCCGTGCTCCCCCTCACCGGCGAGGCCTTCCCGTGGTAGACCTCGACGCCACCCACGTCGCCAAGCCGCGCCTGCCCCCGCGCCGCGACGACGGCGGGCCGACCTTCCCCGGCAAGCTGGCGCGCTACTTCCACCTCGCCTTCCGGGTCACCTACGAGGACTCGGTGCTCCTCACCGCCTCGGCCCTCGCCTTCGTCACCGTCCTCTCGCTGATCCCGCTGCTGACCGCCCTCTCGTTCATCGGCGCCCGGGTGTTCAGCCAGTACCCGCAGCGGAGCCTGGAGATCTTCGTCCAGATCCTCCCCTACTCCGACAAGAGCGTGGTGGACGCCATCGCCGAGTTCCTCGACCAGGCCGAGACCATCCACGGCGTGGGGGTGATCGCCTTCTTCTTCACCACCCTCTATCTCTTCGTCACCGTCGAGGAGGTCTTCAACAAGATCTGGAACGTGTCGCGGCGGCGGCCCTGGCGGGCGCGGCTGGTCTCCTACGTGCTGCTGATCTTCTGGGGGCCGCTGCTGATCGGGGCGACCTTCTCCAGCCTGCTGGTGCTGCGGCAGAGCCCGGCCTTCCGCCGGGTGCTCCAGGAGTCCTTCCTGCTCAACGTGCTGCCCTTCCTGGCCACGGTGGTGGGGCTCACCCTGCTCTACTGGCGGGTCCCCTACACCAACGTGCGCCTGCGCAACGCCCTGGCCGGGGGTCTGCTCACGGGCATCCTGCTGGAGATCCTGCGCGAGGGGTTCGGCTCCTACGTCGAGGTCTTCCGCAACGTCAGCATCGTCTACGGCAGCTACGCCTTCGCCCTGCTGTTCATGATCTCGCTCGACCTCACCTGGACGATCATCCTGTTCGGGGCCGTGGCGACCTACACGGCGCAGCACTTCGCCCTGCTCGCCCGGGGATTGCGCCGCCACCCGCCGGTGCAGGCGGCCTGGGTGGGGCTCGCCACCCTGACCCTGATCGCCCGGCGCTTCAACCAGGGCAAGCCGCCGCTCTCCCGCGAGGCGCTGGCCGACCGCATGTGCCTGCCCACCACGGAGCTCGAGCGCATCCTCCGGCCGCTGACCGTCCAGGGGCCGCTCCAGGTAGTGGGGGACCACGGCTACGCCTTGACCGCCGATCCGCAGGGGATCCAGGTCGAGGAGGTGCTGGCCGCCTACGACCATCGGGCGCGGCGCGGCGCCGAGTTGGTGGGCGGGGAGATCGCGGCGCGCCTCCAGGAGCTGATCGGCGACCTTGCATCGGTCCGCGACCGCACCGTCGGCGACCTCACCGTGGCCGGCCTGCTGGAGCCCCCGAATTCCGGATCTCCTCCGGCGGCCTTGCCCCCGGAGGGGTCCCCGAGTACAATACCGGCCTCCCGCACCGTGGGGCAGTAGCTCAGCTGGGAGAGCACCACGTTCGCAACGTGGGGGTCGAGGGTTCGAATCCCTTCTGCTCCACCAATTTCCCCTCTCTATTGCTGCTCGTCTGTAGATCGGCTGTCAGTCAGCCTAGAGCGCCTAGAAGGGCGCTCTGATGAGCCTGGGGCGTGAGCCTTGGCCCCCTGATTTCCCCACTCGGCCCTCCCCAGCGCTGCGCGAGGCGCGTTAATCGTCCCAGGATGTATTGACATCCGAATTACCGCATGCTATAAACTAAAGCAAGCGTTACTCGCCGGGAGGTGCTTCGTGAATGAGCGCATCGCCAGTGATCCTCTCTTCGCCGCGAAACCGATCCGCAGACATTCCGCATTCCGTCGTGGCATTGCGCCACGTTCGGTTTCCATCGGAGGAAAGCTCCAATGAAACGGTGGTTGTTGCACAGTCTCTTCGTCCTCGTCTGCTTGGTAATACTTACCGTTCCAGCCCATGCCGCAACGGCAGGTTTCGCGGGCTCCTGCCTGGCTGACTCGACCAATACTCACCTCAACTGCGTCTTCAATGCTTCGCGGTCGGATAGCAATGGTAACCCTCCCTCCAGTTGCGCCAGTGGCTCTCCACTCTATACCTGGGAGTGGGGTGACGACCCAAACGGCCCAAACACTTATACCACTTCGAGCTTTTTCGTATCCCATTCATACGCCTTGCCCGTCGTTTCAGGTACCCAGGGGGCCCCATATGGATATTTCGTGAGCCTCACGGTCTCCTGCCCTGAGGGCTCCGCGGGACCCTTGACAAGGTACATCTGCATCTACGGCTTCGGGGTGGCAGGCTGCATCCATACGGATGGCAATTATTGGTGAGCAAACCGGTCCGCAGACACTGCGCAGCTCCGTCGTGGCATTGCGCCACGTTCGGTTTCCACCGGAGGAGAGCTCCAATGAAACAGTGGCCTTTGTACAGCCTCTTCGTCCTCGTCTGCTTGGTGGTGCTTACCGCTCCAGCCTATGCGGCAACAGCAGGATTCGCAGGTTCCTGCCTACCTGACTCGACCAATACGCACCTGAACTGCGTCTTCAATGCCGCGCGGTCAGATAGCAATGGTAACCCTCCCTCGAGTTGTCCCAATAATGGTGCTCCACAGTACACCTGGGACTGGGGCGATAACACAAACCCCTACAACACCTCCAGCTCTTTCGTGTCCCATTCATACCCCTTGCCCATCACCTCAGGCCAGGGGGCGCCGTATGGGTATTTCGTGGGCCTCGCGGTCTTCTGCCCTGATGGCTCCTCCGCATCAGTGACAAGGTACATCTGCTACACCGGTTTCGGGGTGGCAGGCTGCATCCACACGGATGGCGCTTATTGGTGAGCTTCGCTTGCAGGCGGGCGTGATCGATCAAGGAGCCAGATGATGTCGAGACGAGAGGCCTCCACCCTGCGTTATGGGCAGGGGCTCGCTTTACTCGTAAACCTTTTCATTCTGTTTTTCTTGGGGGCCGCCATCCCCGCCATGGCGGTCCCCATTTCGATCACCGGTCAACTGGCCGGAGGAGAGGGACATGGAGTCTCCGGGGTCAAGGTCGAGCTCATGCCTCTGGCGGGCTCTTCCGACTCCGCGCAACCGCTCGCGACGGCTACGAGCGACGCTTCCGGCCGTTTCCGGCTGGAGGCCCCCGAGCCCGGCATGTGGAAGGTGATCGCGCATGCCGAGGGGTACGTGCCCCTGGAAACGGAGCTCGCGCCGCTGGTCGAGCCCACGGATCTGCCTCCCACGAAGCTGAAGGCTGCTTCTCAGGCCGAGATCCGGGTGGTGAGAGAGGACGGAAGCCCCCTGCCGGGAGCCCGGGTCCGGGCCGAGCCGAAGGCTCAGCCCGGGACTAGGTCCGGTTGGCGTCCAGCTGCCCGTTCGGCGGTGACGGACGCGAAGGGCATCGCCCGGCTGCCGCGGGACAGTGGTGAGATGCTGACCCTCCACGCGATGGCTGGCGGTCATCTGGAGGTGAGCCAGCCCTGGACGACCTCCGCCGCGGTCCGGCTGCGGTTGGAGCCTTGCCGGGAGCGGACGATCGCGCTTCGGGACCCGCGCGGAAATCCGTTGCATGGCATCGACGTGCAAACCCAGGAGGGTGGCTGGAAGGCCGCCAGCGATGAACGCGGCCAGGCGTCGATCTGCGCTCCCACCGGCCGCGATCTGAGCCTGACTTTCGAATCCAAGGGCATCCCCTTCGGCAAGGGGACGCTCCGGCCGGCGCGGAAAGAGGATGCATCCCCGGCCGTCTTCCCATTGGCGGCTCCGCCCACCGCCTCCGGCAAGGTCGTGGATGCCGCAACGCGCCGGCCGCTGGCGGGGGCCCTCGTCTGGCCGGAGGGGCACCCGGCGGCGTTCGTCCGCGCGGCCGCCGACGGGAGTTGGACAGCTGGGGTCTCAGCCGAGACGGATGGCCGGGTGCGCGCCGCGGC